>NZ_JAYGHE010000016.1:0-18131 GCF_034931145.1 Nostoc sp. UHCC 0252
CCCTGCGGGAACGCCAATGGCGGTACGCAATGACAATTATTTAACCGGACATGATTATGAGGCATAACTCCTATCAGATTTTTTTAAGTCGTGGATAAAGAGATTGATATCGCATCCAAGCATCTTCTAAGGCTGAATCAACTGACTGGGGAGTTGCAGCAAGTGTTGGTGTAGCTGCCAGTTTGCTTGTGTCATTAGTATCTGCGTATACGCCAATTCCGATACCCGCCAGTAAAGCAGCACCACGCGCCGAAGCAGCAGCAATTGTAGTTGCATAGAGGGGTATTCTCAATACATCAGCCAGTAATTGTTTCCAAGGCATTTCTACGGTTCCACCGCCTGCTAAACGCAGTTCTGTGGCTTTAAAACCTGTTGCTTCAAGTGCTTCAAAACCTTGTCGCAAGGCAAAAGCAACTCCCTCTAAAGCCGCCCGCATCAGGTGCGCCTGTGTGTGATGAAGTCCAAGCCCTACCCATGCCCCGCGTGCATAAGGGTCAAGGTGTGGAGTTCGCTCACCTGTGAGGTATGGCAAAAATGTCAACCCTTCACATCCTGGGGGAACAGAAAACGCTTTAGTATAGACTTGCTCCCAACTCAAACCAAGGATACCTCGCACCCACTCAAGCGCTAGTCCCGCATTTTGCATTGCTGCAAGGGTATACCACTGATTAGGTACGGCAGATCGATATAGATGTGTGCGACCATGAGGATCGAGAATTGGTTGGGAGCGAGGTGTAATGATTTGAGCGCCTGTGCCGATGGTTAGTTGAACCAAACCAGGCTCTAATAATCCGTTACCGAGTGCTGCGGCGGCTGTATCCGCAGCACCAGCGATCGCTCTTAAACCAACTCTTAAGCCAAGATGTTCTGAAGCACTAGCCGTTAAGTAACCTGCGATCGCACTTGAAGAGATAATTTTCGGCAACCAATCACAACGCAGATTCAGCCCTGAGATTGCATCCCAAGCCCAGTTGTCCGACACAACATCGTAAAGCAAAGTACCACTAGCGTCAGATGCTTCTGTTGCAACTTCTCCAGTCAACTGTAACCGTAGCCAATCTTTTGGTTGAAGTGCCCAACGCGCTTGGGCGTAGATCGTAGGCTCGTGTTCTCGTAGCCACAGCAAGGTTGAGCCAGCCATTCCAGTTGTAATCGGGTTGCCCAATCGCTTTAGAATAGTGGCATCAAGCGAATGATAAGCGTTAAGCGCGGTACTAGAGCGACTATCTGCCCAAAGGATAGCAGGACGCAGTGGTTCACCCGACTCCGAAGTTAGGACAACACCATGCATCTGTCCTGAAAATGCGATCGCCTGTACTTGATTGGCATGATTTCCCACTGCCTTCCTAACAGCCAAGGCAACAGCCGACCACCAATCCCCTGGTTCCGACTCAGCCCATCCAGGATGAGGTGCATGAACAGGATAAGAGCTTGATGCTTCACCAATAGCGGTTCCGTCTGTCGCTAGGAGCAATGCCTTAGCAGAGCCTGTTCCTAAATCTATGCCAAGCAGCATTAGGCTAATCCTCAAATACTTAAAAGTAAAGAATCCAAAATTAGATTTGTTGCTTTACAGGACTTATATCATGTCCGGTTAAATAATTGTCATTGCGTACCGCCCTTGGCGTTCCCGCAGGGTACGAAGTGTTCGCGGAGCGTCTCGTAGAGATAGCAATCCCAAAAGCCTTGCGATTGCTTCCTTCCACTTCGTTGCACTCGCAATGACATATCACAAGTAATTTGCCGGACATGATATTACACAAAATACCTCTCAAACTCTTATTCCTCCGTGTTCTCTGTGCCTCTGTGGTTCGATTTTCCGTTATCTATGCGTAAATCTTACTTTATTCAAAGAAAGATTGAACAGTCAGATCCTTCTGGGTGATACTAAAGTTACGCTGTTCTGCTGTCGCAATAAATGAAACGATCGCTTCACAGGCCACAGCAACCGTTAATATTACCAGGTTTCGTGCCAACGGATAATCACAAACATCATCATTTACCTCGGAAGGAACACGATAAACGTCATTCCAAATCACTTCTGCATAATCAGCCGATAGTCCAGCATGAAGACAAGATATGCTTGATTTTTCAGCATAATCTTTCACTGCTTGACGTGCCACACTATTGTCAAAGGCATCGACAATTAGCTGGCTGTCTTTGAGTAGTTGAGTTGTATTTTCTGGTGTTAACTCTTTTGTCTTAGCATCGACTTTAGTACCAATTGCTCGGTATAAATTATTCGCCAAGATTTTCGCTTTGAATGCTCCAACATCAGAACGGTAGTAAGGCTGAGTCGAAAGGTTACGTTCCTCAATGCGATCGCGATCAATCACTGTAAGTTTATCAAAACCAGACCGAGCTAAGTTTTCCGCAATGTTAGCTCCTAATGCTCCAGCGCCACAAATTGTCACAGGATAGTTTTTCAACTTTGTCATCACAGCATTAGTGCGGTAAAGCTGTTCGTGAAAAAAGATACTCATAATAATTCGTAATTAATCCACTCACCACTCTTGTTTTTCCATGACACCCACTAAGGATTGCAAGTCAAAATCGCGATCGCGTCCACTTAGGCAAATGCCAGAACTAACAACAGTTAAGTCAGTTTTAGCGATCGCACTACTATGACGAACACCATCAGCAGTTGTCCAATCGACTGTCCAGTAATCGTGGCGATCGTGGAATTGATTTAATTCTCCGCCGCCCATTTGCAAAGCCTTTCTCAGCCGCTTTTCATCCTGTTGGGGTTGAGTAAATCCGTCAATGCGCCGAGTTGCTAATTTATACACTGTGCGGATTTCTGGAGTGATACCTTTAAACAGTAATTCTTCAGCAGGAATGAGTTGCTTGACAGCAGATTGCAGAGTTTCAACAATTACCGGATCGGTACGGCGATCTACTTCCTCAAACCAGCATGACTGTCCATTCCATCGGGCAATGATTTGCTCAAAGGTAACGCCCTCGGTAACTAAGTGGACTGCGATCGGCTTAACTACCTTCAACCGTTGACGCATATCTGCTTCATTTACAGGGTATGCTAACCAAGTTTGTTTTTGTAGTTGATGTGCTAACCGCAGCCGTATTTGGGGAAAGTATTGCAAATATTCTGCAATTTGGGGCAAGTCTGCTTCTTCTACAACCGTTGCTGTCTTCTCATCCACAGCTTGAAAGATGCCCCAACCTTGAAATTTACTAGGCTTTGGGGTGAAGGTGTAAACCATCCCGGCTACCCGTGTGCAAACCCGTCCACCTTTGACGCAGGGTGCAAGGAATTGGGTTGTAGACAATTGTGCTTGTGCGATCGCAATTTGGTTGATTAACTTACGGATGTTAGTCATCATTCTTATCTCTGCTTACGCATAATTACTCAAGATTTCCACCAACAACAAAGTATATAAAAAAACATAGTGTTGGTCAATAAACCAAAAAAATAGAAAAATAATGACTACCCAAATACAACAAATATCAGAATCCCGAAAAAAGTTAGCATCTGCTTACCGTGCAGTTTACGCAATTGGAGTTTTGAGTATTTTTCTAAGCATAATATTCTTTGTTGCTGGTAATCGATTGCCCGATTATCTAATATTGGCTTTTTGTTCTTTATTTTTTGGTTTACTCTATTTAGTTCTAGGTTTCTTTGTACAACGTAAATCAAAAATTGCACTAGGTATTGCAGTAGGATTGATGTCCCTAAATGTGTTAGCTGGCATTTACAATTTGATTCAAACAGGTAAACCGTTTGGCTTGGCTATTCCCATGATATTTTTAGGTCAGACTATAGAAGGATTTAAAGCTATACAAGTATTAAAGTCAAAGACTTGAAATTAATTTTATAAGAGATATCGAAAAGGTTCTATTTACATTATGAATGTCTAAATTTGTAGAATATCTATAAAACACTGCCCATTCATAATAAAGACTTACGCAAATAATAGCTAAAACCCTGATTGTCAGCTAGGGGTAATTCATGAATTACCCCTACTTATAGTTTTGCGTAAGTCTTACTTATCCTCTCTTACAGGCAACGGCAGATCCAGAATCTCCATTAGCAAATCCAGACGAGAGGGACGCGTCAAGAGTGGGACGATGTTCGGCAAACTGTAGTAGTCACCTGCAAAGGTGAACGTATCTACAGGTGCTTGCTGCTGCTTCAGTTGGCTCTCCACCCAGTCGTAATGACCACCCACACGGACAATCACCACATTGGGCATTATCGCCAACTCCCGGCAGTAGTTCTTGTAAACTTCACCGAAGTAAGGAGCAGCATTTTCGCCCTCATCCGTCACCACAATTATCTGATCAACCACCTGCTTCTTCTTCCGCATTGCTTCCAATGCACAGCCGATGCTAGTACCACCGCCTGCATTGATGTGCTGGAAGGCACGCTCCCAGTCGGTTAACTCCTTGCCCTTTGCTGTAACAGCGTAAGGAATGGTGTCAAAGGCGTAGACAAACAGTTCTGCCTGAGTAATACCAGAGATTAGGGCAGCAAGTTGCAAACCCGTAGCGATCGCATTTTCCATTGAACCAGACTTGTCCACCAATAAAGCAGTTGGACGAGCGATCGCACCACGCCGTTTTACCTGTTCATTTGTCACCTTTTCCAGTTGGGCAACGGTGTCTGCGTCAAAATCTCCTGCGTCTGCGGCAATCTGTGCTTTGAATGCTGAGACACGCCCACTCTTAGACGCTGCTTCCAGCTTGGAATCGATCAGCTTTTTGACTTGTGGGTGATCCATTGCACCTCTAGTCTGGAGAGACTTGAGGTTATTGATCGCTTCTTGTGGAGACATGCTGTTGATTAACGCCACCAACACAACTGGTGTAAGTTGCTTGATTGCACCAATTGCGATCGTGTATGGAATTTTGAACTCCACAATCAGCCGTGCCTGTTCTGCGGCACTTTCAGCCTTCGCAACCTGCTTCAGCACATTTGCTAAGGAACCCTCTGGAGGAGTATCGCCAAACAGAATCGCATTTGCCCGTTCATTTGGCTTGATGTGCAGTGAAGCATATAAGTGCTTCATTGCCTTACGACCTCGCAAAGCGGCGCGATCGAACAGAGCCGGATTGCTCTCCCGTGTCTTCAAGTAACGCCGTACCGCAGTGCGAGCCGAACGAGGCAGTTTATTCTGTTGCTGCTTCATGAAGTCCACTACACGAGCCACTTGATAAGGTGGAAACTCTTGCAGCATCATAAATCCAGCATCTCGGTGTTCAGTCAAATTGCTGGTTAACAAATGAGCAACAAACACTTCCTTGTGGTCGCGGACATCACCATGACGCTGATACCAAACTGCCAGGTGTCCGTAGAAGATGGGATCGAGTTCAACAATTAACTGGTGAATTTCTGCGACTTGCTCAAGTTTGCGGTGAGGAGTTGTGAGCAAACTGTTGAGCATTTCCAAACGCAAGTCACGTTCTGCGGTATTCATTATGAACCTCCTTTAAGAATTTTAGATTTTGGATTTATGATTTTGGATTGCAATCTAAAATCCAAAATTGAAGGAGGCAGATGTTGCACGCGGGGCGATATCACCGCGCAAGTTGTAGAAGCATTGTGTATAATTTGTGCAAAATTATGTAAGCTTCTGCGATCGGGGCGCGGGAACAACTGCCAGTTTTGATGTAATATCATGCTCGACTTAATACTTATGTCATTGCGAGCGAAGCGCGGCGATCCCAAACCTTTGCGATTGCTTCATTCCACTTCGTTGCATTCGCAATGACATATTATAAGTGATTTGCCGAACATGATATAGTGTATCGAAATCGTTGGTACTACTCCCTAAAAGTAGTAGCTGCGTAGGCTGCCATCATATCTGCCACTATTGCGACAGCACTTCTTGAAAGCAGCGACCAGAACCACAAAGACAAAGGTCATTGTTACCAAGCTTTTCTTGTAGTTCTTTGTCGCCATGAACAAGGCGATCGCCACGTTTAACAGCTTTTTCAGATGGGTAGCCACGACGACGTTTGCTCAATGGTTCAAAAGCAGAAATCGTCGAAATCTTCAGGCTCGATGTTGAAATCATTAATCTTCTTCATCGTTCTCACCTCCATATTGAAATGAAATAAGATCACTTCGTGCAAGTCGAAAAAGCTGTTGATTCACACACAGGATTTGAACCTGTAATTGCTTGATCTTCAGTCAAGTGCCTTACCATTCGGCTAGTATGTAAGCTTTTTCAGTGAGGGCACGAAGTGAAAATTTTAGGTTTTAGAAAGTTGATTTAAAATAAATCGAATTTCTTTCTTGTTACACTCATTGAATTCACCTCTCTATTGAGTAAAAGTTTCGGAAATTTAACCATAGACAGCTTCAGGGCGGATGATCAAATCGCCACTAGGACGGCGATCGATTACGTAAGCAGAAAGGCGATCGCTATTTACATCTAAATGTCGAGCCACGCGCTCCTTCACCGCCAGATCGTTCATCCCTGCTGCAATTCCCAGTTGGGTTTTTGGCACATCAACAGAACGCCCTTCAAATCGAATATGAACCATTGCAATCACCTCTTGTTGTAATTACGAATTGAGATAAGTGGATCTGATCGGGATTGAACCGATACCCTCCCTGTGAGAGTTACACTCACACCTCGTGCAAGTTGAAAAAGCTGTGGTAACACCGCAGGAATTGAACCTACACTTATCGTTTAAAATACGATCGCTCTACCATTGAGCAAGTATGTAAGCTTTTTCTGTCAGGGCACAAGTGACATCTGGGAACTCTACCGTTAGAGCTACAGACCCAAGGCAGACATAATTACTTTTTAGTTTTGCCTTTTGAGGAGGCTTTAATTTGCATACTACAAATGTAATACAATTTCTACATTACGTCAAGGGGATACTACAAATTTCGTATTCTAAGGTAACGAGGCATTTTTTGAACCCCCTAAAGTCCTGTGCAGTATAGGTTTCAATTCGTCTCAGGCTCTCTCCCTGCTCCCTTGTTTTGAGTCTGATATCAGGTTCGGTTAATTATTTGTAACGTCTGTAGTATCTTTACAAACTAAAAATTCTTGGATGCGCTTAACAAACTCTTCTAACTCTGAGACTAACTTAGCACCACCTCGAGGTTCTTGATTGTAAACTAGTTGTTCTAGTTTTTCTGCTGCCAGATGCATGGCTGTAGCGCCAATATTGGCACTAGCACCTTTAATTTGATGGGTTTGGAGCGTTAGTTGCTCATAGTCATGATCTGCGATCGCTATTTTAATTACTTCTAGACGAGATTGAATATCTTCAACAAATATTTGCAGCAGTTCCAATTCAAACTCTGGGTTGTTTTCTGAGAGTTGATGCAAGCGTTCCCAATCAATTGGGAAGTCAACTAAACCTACATCTTTTGTAAAAACTGTCTCCTCTTTAGCAGATATTTCTTCTACCCTGAGTATCACACTTGCCCAATGCTCTAGGGTCGCCGCCAATTTTTCTTTCATTACTGGCTTGCTGAGATAGTCGTCCATTCCTGCATCTAGACACATTTGTTGGTCTTGTTTCATGGCATTAGCTGTCATCGCAATTACTACAGGACGACGACCACTGACAAATTTGCTTTCTTGCCAACGATGAATTTCTTTTGTGGTTTCTAAACCGTCGAGAACTGGCATTTGGCAATCCATCAGAATTAAATCGTAGGGAATTTTTTCTAGCAGATCCAACGCTTCTTTGCCATTATTTGCAACATCAGCGCTATAACCCAAACTTTGGAGTTGCTTCAAGGCTATTTTCTGATTCACTTTATTATCCTCAGTTAAGAGAATTCTCAATTTAAGTAAGTCAGAAGTACGATAATCACAGTTATTTTCTGAATTTTTCACTTGTAATTCCTGTACGGGCGCAAGGACTTGCGCTCCTGCTGATTCCTGTGGAAGAACAGAAGCGGCAATCGTAAAGTAAAATGTGCTACCTGCATTTAGTTCACTTTCAACCCAAATTCTCCCACCCATTAACTCACAAAGTTGCTTGCAGATGGCAAGACCTAACCCAGTGCCGCCATACTGTCGAGTAATGGAGGAGTTCACTTGACTGAAAGCTTTAAACAAACGTTCGGCGCGATCGCGTGGAATGCCGATGCCTGTATCTTTAACACTAAACTGAATCTCGTTAGTATTTGCAGCATTCTTGTGGATTATAACTGAAACTTCTATGTTTCCAGTTTCGGTAAATTTAATAGCATTACTGAGTAAATTAATTAAGACTTGGCGCAGTCGGGTAATATCCCCCACAATCGTAGTAGGAAATTTAAGAGTATCTAAAAATGTGAGTTTTAAACCTTTTTCTCTAGCTTCTGGCGTAAGTAAATAAAAAGCCTCATGAATGCAACTCTGCAAAATAAAAGGTTCCTCTTCTAGCTCCAAGTTGCCCGATTGGATTTTAGAGAAATCAAGGAAATCGTTAATGATTTTGAGTAAGGAATTCCCACTGCTATAAATGATTTCAACAAAGTCTTTTTGGTGAGTAGTTAATCCACTATCTAGTAGTAAACTGGCCATCCCAATTACCGATGCGATCGGAGTCCGAACCTCATGGCTAATCATTGCTAAGAATTCTTGTTTAGCAAGTTCTGCTTGTTTTCGTTCAGTCATGTCTCGCAAAATGTAGACATAACCTTGGAAATGGTCAATTTCTGTCTTAACAATTGAGCATGAAAAAGCTACAGGAATTGTTTTACTACTTTTAGTATAGCAAACAGTTTCTATCTCTTGGGCTAAAGGATTTATGCTTTGATTTTGGGAAATATCAATACTTTCAATATTTCCTATTTCTAATTTATAGCTATTGACTTCTCTAATAATTTTAGCAATAGGTTGACCGATGAGTTCTGTTTCGTCATATTCTAACAACATTTGTGCTGCTGGATTTAGTTTTTTTATTTTTCCTGACAGCGTTGTTACCAACAATGCATCTGCCATTGATGTCACAATTTGATCAATATATTGTTTAGAAGCTTTTAAGTTACGTAACAGAAGATTTGCTTCATTTGCACCTTGAAACAAAGATTGCTCAAGAACCATTCTTTCTGTTGAGTCTTCCACAAGAATGATGAATGGATGACTATAATAATTTTCTTGTATATTCTTAGTAATACGAATATCAATATATAAAGGAGAAGCCGGATCTTGGGAGCGCATAATTCCCTTTAATTCAAATTTATCCTCCTCCCCTTGCCGAATTGCATCAAAAATATCTTCAAGCCCCTCTAATTCTGGAAACGCAATTCGAACATCCTCACCTTGCTTGACTTCATCAGCAATGTTAGCAAAATGATTAATTCCTAAAGATATCTCTAAAACTTTTAAGTTTTGATCGATTATCAAATATTCAATCCGACATACAGATAATATGTTTGTCAATAATGAGTTCATTTTACTAAATTAAACGAGTGGCTAAAGTTTGAAATATTTCATCAACATTATTGCCAGTTTTAGCTGAAGTTATATATGTGTCTAATATATTATTTGGTTCGTTAAATTGATACATTTTGCGGATCTTTTCTAAATATTCGGCTGCAATCATATCTGATTTGTTCAGTGCGACGACAATATAGCTTTTAGGATTAACAGCTAAAAAAGTTTGAATATGCTCTTGGATATGATTAAGCGTTTCTGGTTGTGTCACATCACCAACTATTACAGCACCTCTAGAACCTTGAAAATAGTTTTGAGCAACTGCTTTAAATTTATTACTGCCTTCTATATCCCAAATTAGCAACTGTAAATTCTGCTCGTCATACAAATTTTTCTGATAAACTTTCACTAACTTACGAGAAATTTTCACTCCAACAGTCGAAAGATATTCATCACTAAACTTACATTCTACAAATTGGCGGATTAGGCTTGTTTTACCAACACCAAAATCACCAAATAAGCAGATTTTCTTAGATATTGTAGACATAGTGTTGTAGATATAAATGAGAAGTATTTGAAAATTAAAACTGCTTGTTTATCGCTTCTATAACTACACAACGGCTTAACCATAAAGGGTGAGTTGCATCAATTCCAGGTGGTAAACTCGTCCTAGCAATTACTTGTAAACGCGATGGATCAATACCTAATTTAACAAGTGCTTGTTGTACAGCTTTTGCTCGCGTAAGTGCCAACTTTTGAGATGTGTTTTTACCAGTACGATCATAACTATAACCAATAATTTTTAAATGTTGATTTGGGTGCTGATTGAGGAAAAATTTGACCTGCTGAACCTTATATCCTAAATTGGCCTTGATTAAATTCGCTGAGTCTGGTTGAAAATAAAATCTAATTTCAATTTGTAGAGGTTGTACTTGCACTGCGCTAGATACAAATTTTACGCCTGGGATTTGCTCAAATGCATGAGCAATAATTTTAGCGTCTGCGATTCGGCTGATAGTACCTTCAACGACTACTTTACCAGCGCTGTATTTAGCAGAAATGCTTGTACCATTCGTCTGATTTAAAACTGCTGTGACTCGTTTAACTTCAGCAGCAGCTAATACAGGATCTGCTGGTACTTCTACTAAGAAGATTTGATTGTCAATCAACCAATTAGGGGAGGTTCCTTTAACAACTTGCTCGGCTTTTTGGCGAAGGAATTGATTAGGTAATAGTCCTGTTAATTTTAATTTATTAGGTTCTGCCTGCACTGTGAGGCGATATACGGCTAGTTCTGGAGCGGAAGTTAGAGCTAATGAAGCTTTATTTTCAATCGAGCGGATCGTTCCATTATGGTGTTGCCAAACACCCAAAGGGATGAAAATTGTACTAATAACGCTTAAGCCTAATATCAGCAACGGTGATAATTGATTTTTTTTCGTTTTATACTGAATATTTGTACCTTGAAGTTCTTCCAAAACTGTGTTAATTTCAGCCGGGATTGTATCTGGATCTCCGTCAAATTTTTCAATTAAATCACCATGCTTCTTCACAATTTTTCTAAGGTTGTGCCGCATTTTTAAAATAAAATTTTTGCTAGTTTCTCCTTGTACAACGATCGCTAGATAACAGTATCCTGCAACTTCTAAAATTATTTTGGATGTACCGTATTGAATTGCGTCTAATTCTGTCACGCTTCCAGATTGATTGATGCAATCATTGGCAAAGCTACGAATCGCTGTCAGCATTCCTGCTACCATGTCAGCCTCTAGCTGTTGTGCATCAGAGGGCTGAATGTCTGAGATAACTAAACCAGATGTTTTATGAATCAAGAAAATAGCTTTAATTGTAAATGGTAGAGCTTCTTTAAGAATTAATTCTGCTTCGGAAACTCCCTGTAATTTAGCGCGAATTTTGCGTTTTATCCCTTCAACGCTAAGGGTTTCTTCAACTTGTTGGTTAATGGCACGGATTGTCTCTGCCATATATTTGGCTATGGTACTACCAATAATTGGGTAGAGTGCATCCACAACAATATTCTGTTCAATTTCAATTTGCTTTTTTATGGCTCGTCCCATTGCAGGAGCGATCGCATCTGAAACTTCCTCTGGAGCAACAATAATCTGCTGAGTAATAGCTAGGGGAATTGTAGGTGCGATCGCTTCACTGATGCTAATTTTATCCTGTTCAGTGCGACTGCGAATAGCGCAATCAATAATAGGGGCAATTATTTGTACAAATTCTTCTCTAGACTCTGCAATCTTCAGTCTTAAAAGCTCAGAAATACACGGAAGAAGTAAACTTATTAGCTCTTTAGGGTCGTAAATTTGATGCTCTATTTTTATTAAATTTTGTTCAAATTTAGCTAGAATATTGTTTATTTCTGCTAAGTCATATCCAATTAATATATCTTTTAATTTTTGGAAGGCATCTTCTGAGTTGTCTATATTTTCCTCAACAGGTTTTTCTAATTCTTCAACACATTTCGCTGAATTAGGTGCATTTGGGCGAAGATTAAAAGCCGACTCTAAATAAGCTTCACATATTTCTATTGTTACTGGAGTAAGTTGCAATGCCTCATTTTCTGTTGTAATATAATCATTACCTGGGGCAGTTTCGGATGGAAATGAAGAAACAGATTGCTCAGGTGGTTCAATAATTTTCAACTCGACGAGTAGATCCACTAAATTGCCAAGCTGTACAGCTTCTTCTGGCTTGAACTCAACAGATTGAGAAATCAAATTTTTCACCTGAGTCATATCAGTAATTATTGTCTTTAAAAGTGCTGAGTTGGGAGACACGATTCATCGCGTCTGTTTTCCTCATTTTCCTTTACCTCCTGATATCATCTCCGGTTAAATAATTGTCATTGCGTACCGCCCTTGGCGTTCCCGCAGGGTACGAAGAGAAGCAATCCCAAAAGCCTTGCGATTGCTATCTCTACGAGACGCTACGCGAACATTCCGCTTCGTTGCACTCGCAATGACATATTACAAGTAATTTGCCGGATATGATATGACTTGATTAGGAATGTAATTCTGCGGTACTGTTAGAGTGAGTTAACACTTTTGACAACTTTGTAGTTTCTAGAAGCGGTACAGCAGTATAGTTGTCGTTGCGTTCATCGGCCGCTTCTCGTAACTTAGGAATAAATTCAGTTTCTTTTAGACGCATTCCCAAGGCAAACAAAGTTTCAGCCATATCGTCTTTAGAAACTTTAGTGTCTGTTAACTGCGAGAAACGCCGATCAATTTCTTCTAAAATCAGATCCCGTAAAGCTGTAACATCATCTTGTAAATGGACTTTAGTTTGAAATATTTCATCTCGAATCGAGGTAGTTTGGTTATCTAATGTTTCATCAAGGGACTGAACACTGCTAGAAAACTTTTTATTGATTCTATCAACTTGTTGCCGTAAGTCAAGAGTTTCTTCTTGAGTTGTTAGGTTGACTGACTTCAGCTTTTTATCTAGCGTTTCAAACCCTGCTTTTAGTTCAGCCGAAAAGTTGGATTTGAGTTGTTCGACATGCGATCGCATTTGTTGTTGCAGGAGGGATATGTCTGACTCCAGCTTGCTAAATCGATTTTCGTACTCTCTTAGCTGTGTTCCTAAAATAATATCGCGGATCTGATCGATATTACCAAGCCGTTCTCGTACATCGTCTTTACTCATCTGACTCATCAGAAAAACCTCACTTGTCGAGAATTTATTGGGAATAGGAGGTATGGATTTAACTGGCATTTAGGCTAAACATTCTCAGCATCAAATGCAGCTAACTCACCAAACCTGGTTTTAGTACATCAAAGTTATTATTCCCAATTATTCATAATTTCTATCTTAAAAAGAGTAAATGGTTAATGAAAAATGTAGAACAAGTATTTTGCATCATTACTCCTAAAAAGTTATCATTTATTGTTTGTTAATAAATATTATTAATGTTTAAGATTTTGGTCGTTATTATCTTTACAGTCCAAAAATTCTTGGATACGTTTCACAAACTCTTCTAATTTCAAGATTAAGTTACTAGTACCTCTACGTTCTTGATTGTGTGCTAGTTGTTCTAGTTTTTCTGCTGCCAAATGCATGGCTGTAGCTCCAATATTGGCACTAGCACCTTTAATTTGATGGGCTTCTTGCCCTATTTGCCCAAAATCGTGAGTTGCGATCGCTGTTTTAATTACCTCTAACCGAGGTTGAATATCTTCAACAAACATTTGCAGTAGTTCTAATTCAAATTCTAGGTTGTTTTCTGAGAGTCTATGCAAGCGTTCCCAATCAATTGGAAGGTTAACTGAACCTATATCTGTTGTAGAAACTGTCTGCTTGGCATTTGTTTCTTTTACCATGAATATCATACTTCCCCAACGCTGTAGTGCCGCCGCCAATTTTTCTTTGATCACTGGCTTGCTAAGATAGTCATCCATTCCTGCATCTAAACACATTTGTTGGTCTTCTTTCATGGCATTAGCTGTCATCGCAATTACTACAGGACGACGACCACTAACAAATTTGCTTTCTTGCCAACAATGAATTTCTTTTGTAGTTTCTAAACCATCAAGAAATGGCATTTGGCAATCCATCAGAATCAAATCGTAGGGAATTTTTTCTAATAACTGTAAAACTTCCTCCCCATTACCAGCAACATCAGCGCTATAACCCAGGCTTTGGAGTTGCTTCAAGGCAACTTTTTGATTCACTAGATTATCTTCAGCTAAAAGAATTCTCAGTTTAGACAAGCCAGAATAATAGTTACCGTTGTTTTCATAATTTTTTAGTCCTGAATTCTGACTCCCAAATTCTGACTCCTGAATTCTGACTCCTGTTAGCGGACTCCTGTTAGCGGGGCGTTTAGACTCCTCTTGTTCTATCTGCGCTCCTAAAATAGTCATGATAATATCGAGGAATCGGGACGGCTTAACAGGTTTGACCAAATAAGCAGCAAATCCTATTTTCAGCGCCCGTTGGATTTCATCGCGTTGATTAGTAGAAGTAAGCATAATCAGAGGTAAACTAGCGATCGCTGAATTTGCCTTAATTTGTTCTCCCAAAGTCATGCCATCTACTTCTGGCATCTGCATATCAATCACAGCAACGTGATATGGATTTTTGTGCTTGGCAGCCTCCTGAATAGCTTTGAGGGCAATAGTAGCCGAAGCAGCCTGATCCACCAGCATTCCCCAACGGGTAGCTTGATGGTGGATGATTTTGCGATTAGTGGTGTTATCATCCACCACTAACAAGCGCCGATTTACCAAAAGTTCGTGTTCACCTTCTGAGGAAATAGGGTGAGGTTGCTGGGCAAAAGTTACTTCAAACCAAAATTTAGATCCTTTCCCCAACCGACTTTCTACACCAATTTCTCCTCCCATCAAGCTAACCAGTTGTTTACAGATAGCTAATCCTAAACCTGTACCGCCATATTTGCGGGTGATGGAAGCATCTACTTGGGTAAATGGCGTAAAGAGTTTGTGTTGGTCTTCAGGAGTAATCCCAAGACCGGTATCTGTGATGGCAAAATAAATGGTGGCTGTAGTAGAAGAAAGCGAACGCAATTCTGCCCTTAATACTACCTCTCCATTGCTGGTAAACTTGATCGCATTGCTGATCAGGTTCATGAGAATTTGCCGCAGGCGGCCAGCATCGCCTTGAAGTTGGGTAGGAACGTTGGGATAAATTAACGCGGCAATTTCTAATCCCTTATTATGGGCTGGGGGAGCCAATAATTCCAACACCTCTTCGACACAGGTAGATAAGTCAAAATCTAGAGTTTCTAGTGCCATTTCCCCAGCTTCAAGTTTGGAAAGATCCAAAATTTCGTTGATTAGGCTTAAAAGAGCATCTCCACTAATGCGAATGGTTTCGATAAAATCCTGTTGTTCCGGGTTTAGGGGAGTTTCTAACATTAAGCCTGTCATTCCCAAGACAGCATTCATTGGAGTCCGAATTTCATGACTCATGTTTGCTAAAAAGGCACTTTTGGTTTTAGAAGCTAATTCAGCCTGCTGACGGGCAACTTCCAATTCTCTTCGCTGTTGAGTTTCTGCATATAACATTTGGGCTTGGGCTAAAGCAATCCCTACTTGATCGGCTATTTGCCGTAAAAGATGAGTTTCGAAGCTAGACCATTGGCGGGAACTGCCACACTGATGGACAATCAGCAAACCGCAGAGTTCTTCCTTGACAAGAATCGGTATAACCAAATTGGATTTGACCCCAAATTGTTCTAATAATTCTATATGCCTTTTTTGGATTTCCACTATATCTAAATCAGCAAGCTCTAAATGCCGTTTTTGACGATACTGCTGTAAATAGTACTGCTGTGTATATTCCGCTTGAAAGTAAGTATTGATAAGCTTTTTCTCTTTAATTGCCAGCCAGCCAGAAACTACTGCCTCAACTACAGTGCTTCCAGATCCATCTGTCAAGGGTTGATAAATCAAAACCCGATCGCTATGGAGAATTTTTTGGACTTCTGTAACACTGATTTGGAGAATTTCTTTGATTTGCAAAGATTGACGAATTTTGAGGGTGATTTCAGTAAATAGTTGCGATCGCAAATTTTGACGTTGGAGTTCTTCTTCTGCCTGCTTGCGCTCAATAAACTGTCCTACTTGCTCACCAATAGAATTCATAACTTCTGCTAAATCTGGGTCAGCTTGCTGGATTTCATGGCTAAAGCAGGTAATGACACCAAGAATGTTTTTACCACTATGGATCGGAAAACCAAAAGCTCCGTGCAGTTTTGCTTGGGCAGCGATTTGAGAACGGATGAAATCTTTATCTTTAACTACATCAACGATCCAAACAGGTTCAGCACTAGCCCAGACACGACCAGGCAGGCCAATTCCTCGCGCAAAAGTGGTCTGCCGACTGAGGATTTCAAATTCTTGCATTGCTGAAGATAATTTATACCATGATTTTAGAGAAAACAGTAGATTTGCTTGCTTATCTATCATCCAAATTTCACTAAAATCCCATCCCAAACTTTCGCAAATTCCTTGCAGAATTTGGGGCATGGCTTCGTTAATTGTAGTTGACTCTGCCAAGACGCGCGTTGTAGAATACTGCGCTTTGAGATGCTGTTCTGCTCGTTTGCGTAAGCGAAGCTCATCACGGACATCGCTAATATCAATACCTGTGGCAACAATGTATTCGACGCTACCTTCATAGTCTTGCAAAATAGTGTTAGCCCATGAAATTAGCCGCCTACTTCCATCCTTTGCTATCCAATAGTTTTCATATTCTTTGAGCGTTTTACCTGTTTCCAACTGCTCAAAAACTGCTTTAACCGATTCTACTTCTTCAGGAGTTAGAAACAAGTTCCAGAAATGCCTTCCTCTTACCTCATCAAATGAGTAACCAGTTGTTTGTTCGCAAGCTTGATTGAAGCGAACAATTTGTCCTTGTGTGTCCAGGACTATTACCAAAGCACCTGCTGTATCGAGGACTGCTGAGATAAAGTTGCGTTCTGTGTTTAGTGTTTCCTCTGTTAATTTACGTTCTTTGACTTCACGATAAATGAAGTAGTAGACTATTCCCAGAGTGATAAAACTTAGGAAAATAGCGATCGCCAATGTTAAAAGCATGTTTTTAGCACTGGCTTTTGTAGCTTGCGACTGCTGTTTAAGCAACTTTTTATCCTGATTCTCTATCTCATAAATGATCTTGCGGATATCATCCATGAGATATTTTCCCTGATTTGTCTGGATTACCTGCAACGCCGCCTCGAATCCTTGATTTTGACGCAGATATATAGTCTGTTTGAGTATGGCAAGTCTTGCAGCTATCAAAGATTCAAGGGTTGCAAACTGCTTTTGTTGGTTAGGTTGATCTGCAATTAAATTTTTCAGTTCAGCAATTTTTGGATCGATTTTTGCAAGTACTGCTTGATAAGGTTCTAGATAACTTTCTTGTCCAGTCAGGATATAACCCCGTTGTCCAGTCTCAGCATCCTTTACCTCAGACAGCAATTCTTCCAATTTATTGATTTTCTCTTGAGTTTTTTGAACCTGATTACTAGTATTAATCAATGTACGTGTGTTTTGATAAGAAATCACGCCAATCAAAATTAAAATTGCCGACGCTAGCCCAAACCCTCCGGCTACTCTATTAAAAAATTGTTTGCGTCCCTTCTGTGCCTGTTTGCGTGTATGATTCACCAATACCAAACTTGCTAAAGTGCGCCGCATTTCTAATTGCTTGATTACCTGGCGGCCTAAAATTCGCAATGCTTCAACTTGTTCTGGCGAGAGGTTTCTTGGTACATGGTCAATTACACAAAGTGTTCCGAGTGCATATCCTTCAGGGTTAGTTAGCGGTACACCAGCATAAAATTGAACATTTGGGTCAGAGGTGACTAGTGGGTTTGTAGCAAACCTTTCGTCTTCTGTGGTATCAGGCACAATAAAAACTCCAGGTTGAAGAATGGCATGGGCGCAGAATGCCACATCTCGCGGTGTTTCTAAGGCATCCAAACCCACTTTTGACTTAAACCACTGGCGATCGCTATCAACTAAACTTATTAAGGCAATAGGAGTTCCACAAATATATGAGGCTAGATGGGTGAGATCGTCAAAGGCAGCTTCTGAAGGAGTATCAAGAACCTTATACTCCAAAAGAGATTCGATTCGCTGTCTTTCATTATCAGGTAATGGTGCTTTCATTCTTAAGCCTTA
The DNA here is from genome assembly GCF_034931145.1 of Nostoc sp. UHCC 0252. Lineage (NCBI taxonomy): Bacteria > Bacillati > Cyanobacteriota > Cyanophyceae > Nostocales > Nostocaceae > Nostoc > Nostoc sp. UHCC 0252. The sequence goes on from NZ_JAYGHE010000016.1 coordinate 18,029, forward strand.
TTCCATTTTGGATTTTAGATTTTGGATTTTGAATTTTAGATTTTAGAGTTTGATTTTAGATTTTAGATTTTGGACTTTAGATTATTTATAGGGTTTACTCCTT
>NZ_JAYGHE010000016.1:18247-58299 GCF_034931145.1 Nostoc sp. UHCC 0252
CCCTGCCCCCTGCTCCCTGCCCCCTGCCCCCTGCCCCCTAAAACTTGACCCGCAACTGTCCCGCCAAGGAATTACCACCATAGGCACTTCCCCCCGTTTCTTGATTGCGGACATTACTGAAGGTATAACCAAGGTCTGCCTCTAAATCTGGGGAAAACTTTACCGTACAGCGCGTTTGATAGGTATTGGCATTGTCAAATTCTCCGTTAAGTCTTTGCTGTCCTAAGTTGGCAGCGAGGCGACAGCGTAAAAAATTAGCAATATCTCCTTCCCAAGCCACCTCAGCGTTGTAAACTAGAAAATCTTGTGGGGAAAAATAGCCGCTTGTGCGTTCTAAATTGCGATTGAAACTCCAAGTGAATAAGTTAGCTGCCAGAGAAAACTGTCCGAACTTGCGCTCTAGCCGACTAAATGACTGCACCTCAGAATTACCATCGTTATAACTACCCAAACGCAATGATGAAAACAAGCTAGTTTTACGATCAATCTGCCAGTATAAATCAGGCCCAAATCGCCAAGCAGTAATTTGATTTTCTAAAGTTCGAGCATTGGATTTATAAGGCCCTTGTTCTAAATTCCCTGATAGTACTACTACCGAAAGCAATTCACCTGATGACGAAACTCGCTGCGGCGAAATGGGAGCCTCTACCTTTGCATTGAGATTAATAGCTGTAGGTAAACGATTGAAGATATCAACTCCGGCTGCTGTTTGCAGGGTCACTTGCCCAACCTTTCCTTGCCATCCAACTTGCAAGGGAAAATTCGTAATTGATTGAACACCACGTTGCTCAAAGAAGTTAAAACCAGTCTTGAAAAATATTTTATTACCATTCCTCAATCGAAACTGAGCCGTTGGTTCAAAAAAGAAATTGGTTTGGCCAAAGTTATCTGTGTCATAGCGATAGTCTGTATCAATGCTTTCCAAGACGGGAGCCGGCGTTTTGGGTTCGGTGGAAGTTGTTGGAGGGCTTGAATTCTGCGGTGGTTGCGGTGGTTTAGGTATGACTCGCGGTACTTGCAAATCAGGATTGAAGTTTTCGGGTGCTGCCATCAAAATAGGTGTTGGCGCGGGATTTGTTTTGGTGATTTCCTCTGTGAATCCTGAAGGTGATTTCCAGGTCTGATGTGCTTGAGCAGCTTGTAACTTAGCTTCTGAGAATGTCCAAATACTGACAGTACAGATTAGTGCCAATTGAATCTGTAGGCATCCCCAAATTAACCTAGTGTACGAACTGGGTCGAGAAATAAAGAAATACACTATAAAATTATTTACCATCGGTCAATACTATAGTTGTAAATATAAAATTTGCTGCCAAAAAGTTTCTGGCTGCTAGCTTATGTATTCGGCTTGTAATTATGATGCCCAAAATATATGCTTGTTAAGACATAGCAAAGGAAAAAGGCTTTATTTTTATAGGGCTGTCCCCTGACTGTCTCATTAGTATTGTTTATGAGTAATATCATGTTCGACTTAATACTTATGTCATTGCAAACGTTGCGCGGCAATCCCAAACCTTTGCGATTGCTATCTCTACAAGACGCTACGCGAACATTCCACTTCGTTGCATTCGCAATGACATATTATAAGTGATTTGCCAAACATGGTATAAGTAAGTAGGTAAACATAATTAATTACACAATGTCATTGCGAATGCAGCGAAGCGAAATGAAGCAATCGCAAGGGCTGGGATTGCTTCGCTCGCAATGACTGTAATTAATTTTGCGTAGTTACTCTGATATTGACGAGCTGCCAACTGTCATTCTTGAGTCTGCTGTTTTCATTTCAGAGTTCTCAGAATCGTTAACCTCAAGAGTTCGGAGCAATTCTCGAATTACATCCGTTGCTGGTCTTCCTGTCAAAGCACAGTACTGTTCAAGCTTTTTCATTTCCTCGGTTGTGAGATTTACTGTTAGTCGTTTAACAGCCCATTTTTTATTCATAATCGTCTTTTGTCTTTAAAGTGTTGCTTTGTGCCGAAATCAGCAAGTCATTACAGTTACTCCCGCAGTGCATAACCTACACCACGGATTGTATGAATCACACGCTTTTCATTATTCTCTTCCAATTTGAGTCGGAGATAACGAATATATACTTCAATGATATTAGAATCACCCATAAAATCGTAACCCCAAACTTTCTCTAAAATTTGATCTCTGGTAAACACCTGACGGGGATGTGAGAGGAGATATTCTAATAAGTCAAACTCTTTTGCTGTTAACTCAATACTTCGTTTTTCCCGAAAAACCTCACGAGTGCGGCGATTTAAGCTTAAATCTTCAAATTGCAACAAATCTTCTTCTATTTCTTGCGTGCGGCGCAGATGAGCGCGAATTCTAGCTAGGAGTTCCTCTATGCTGAAGGGCTTAACTACATAATCATCGGCTCCTGCGTCTAAACCTGCGACGCGATCGCTCACTTCATCTTTTGCTGTCAATAAAATCACTGGTACTGTACTACCCGTTGCTCGCAAACGGCGACAAATCTCCAAACCTGTCAAACCCGGTAGCATCCAATCCAGAATCGCTAAATCTGGTGATGAGTCTCGCGCCAAGGTTAAACCAGCAATGCCATCATGAGCTACACTTACTTTGTATCCTTCACTACTAAGCTCCAATTCGACAAATCGCGCCAGTTTGACTTCATCTTCCACCACAAGGATATGCGCTGTCATAAGTTTGCTCCTATTTGATTTGTGCGTGACTTTTATTAAGATGTAGCAAATTGCGAAATGCTGCCTGACTTACTGGAACAAGATTAATTATTGGTATATGTAGGTAGACTGATTGTAAACGTACTGCCTTCCCCTAATTTGGATTGCACAGTTACGCTACCTCTCATACCTTCTACAAGTGTCTTGACAATCGATAAACCCAAACCACAACCTCCAGTAGTATGAGAGCGAGATTCATCTACGCGGTAAAACCTCTCAAATATCCGTGCTTGCTGTTGCAAAGGAATTCCATAACCTTGATCGCAAACTTCAAGGATTGCTTTATCTTGAAGTTGATTTAATTTCAAAACTATGGGTGTATCAGCTTCGGAATACTTGATGGCATTATCGACCAAATTCAATAATACTTGTTTGAGGCGACTGTAGTCTGCTTTCACCTCAATTCGATCAACTTTTGACTCTATTTGAATTATGCGATCGCTATATTTTTTTGCCATCATCACCACTTCCTCAACTAAGTCATTCAGCACATAAGATTTCATTTGAAAATATAAGTAACCATTATCGGCTCGTGCTAAATCGAGTAAGTCTTGTAGCAGACGGATAGTGCGTTCAGCTTCTGATGCAGCAGTTTCTAAAGCTTCTTGTTGGGTTTGGGTTAAATTATTTTGCCTTCGCAAGACGCTTTGCAAGTAACCATGTACAATGGTTAGCGGTGTACGTAATTCATGAGAAACATTACTTACAAATTCCCGTTCTTGCTTCCAAGATTGTGATAAGCGCGATAAGAGTATAGTTAAAGTTTGAGCTAATTCTTTAACTTCGCTGGGTGCATTATCAACAGATAGCTGTGATTGTCCTAAATCTTCAGCCGAAATCACCGAAGCCATTTGATTTAGCTGGCGAAGAGGTTGCAGAGAGCGCTTGATGTAAACTGCGATCGCAGCCGTTAAAATAATAATTGCCAAAAGACTAATAATACCTAAACTCTGTACCATTGCCATAAACATTTTCTGTTCGCGGGTAATATCCTTGACTACAAATAAGTCACCGAGTAGCTTACCTTGCACTTGCACAGAACTACCACATAAAACAAAATAACTTTGGTTTATTTGATAAACTTGTGGTTTAATCGGCATTTTAGTCAGGGACATTAATTCACTTAGCGTAGCATTAGATAATAAACTCAAACTCGCAGATTTTACTATAATTTTATTATTAGAACCTTTTAACCATAGCAATATATTAGGATTCTCTAAATTATTAATAGCCTTTTGTAACCCCGTTTCAGGTTGCATCATTTCACTATAAATTTGCACATCTCGCGGCAAGCGTTTGGCGATTTGTCCTATATTATACTTATGGCTATCAACTAAAATTTGCTGCATTTTCCAGCTAATCCATATAGCAAGGCTACCTAATACCAAGGCTGAAAATGTAGCAGTACCAAGTATGAGGCGTGTCTGTAATGAAAATGGGTCTATATTTATCCAGTTTTTTTTAATTTGATTCACTTTTCTAGTTACATTTAGGTGTCAACTTTGATGAAATTTAGTGATTTTCGGTTCATGCTATTTTTGTGAGAGTCAAAAATATCTCTCTTGTCATTGCGAGCGGAGCAAAGCAATCCCAGGCGATTGCTTCGCTTTGCTCGCAATGACTACACAAATTTTGCATGATTTTTTTACCTCCTCAAAAGGCATAGAGTCAACACCATAGTTGAATAAGGCTATTTTGATAAATCAGACTACTAGATGTAAAATTATTATCAACCACTAAATTCTTAGTTATAGTTGATTTAAACTTATCTTTGTTGCATACCTATAGAGAAAATTGCAGTTATTCCAAAAATATTGCAAAAACTTTTATTTCGTCTGCTTCTTAAGTCTGCAAATTTTTATCCAAGCATAAGTTAGTTTACTAGTAGTTAAATTAGTTTTTGATGAGAATTACCTTAAAACTTATAATTTTACATATTTTTAATCCTTATTTGAGTGCAATGCCTGAAAGTGTCCTTGTTATTTAATAGACATAATGCGGAGAAGTTTTTGATATAATTCTAAGTAGGGCGGATATATAGAGAATTATCGCATAATAACAAGCTAGTTTTTAAAATCAGTGTGAGTAATCAGAAGTGGAAATACAAAGCTTTGCACAACTATTGATTTTTGGTTCCTTTATCGGATTAGTTGGTTGGACTATTGCCAATCAGCTTGGACGAACTCAATTTAAACTGAAAAGTCGTGAAGATTGGTTGCTAGATGGTACAGGATTAACAATTCAAGGGATTTTGATTCCCTTACTACAAGCTACTTTAGTTTATTCGCTATATCAACATTTATTCCCTGTCCAACAAGGAAGTTTAAAACTAACCTTAATACCGACTTTTATTATCAGTTTTGTTGTAGTTGATTATTTATATTATTGGAATCATCGTTTATTGCATACTAAATTTTTGTGGAAAGTTCATCAAGTCCATCATACTGTTACTCAGATGGATGTATTAGGAACTTCTCGTAACACACTTTGGACAAGTTTGTTAATTATTTATTTATGGATACACACTTTATTTGTATATTTGTTAGCCGATCCTACAGGTTATTTACTTGGAGTCAGTCTAACTTCTGCCTTAGATTTATGGCGACATAGCCGGTTAATGATTCCTGTAAATACTAGGCTTTATCAATTTTTATCTACTTGGTTAATTTTACCACAGGATCATGCTTGGCATCATTGCCGCGAAATCCAAAAAAATTATAACTACGGGGCTAATTTGAAAATTTGGGATAAGTTACATGGAACATATTATGAAAGCGAAAAGTTGCCCTCTATAATTGGAATCCCTGTCTCATTAAACTTGTTCCAAAAACTTTTGTTTCCATTTTCATGACAGTTATAAGCAAAATTATTTCGTTTTTTCCCACATTTATATTATTGCTAACTAGTGCAGCAATAATCTACTTCGCTTATTCACCCAACATTTTTAGTATTCTGGCAGTGTTGCTTTCTATTTATGGGCTACCAGTGCTAGTTTACCGCTTGCATGAATGGGTTTATCCTGTGCGCGAGGGTATTAGTTATCTACAAGGTGAAGAATATAGTCCTTGGTGGGGTAGTCATCAAATTCAGGTAATTTATATTGCAATTCCGGTGTTGGAAGCATTGCTGCGATTGATTCCGGGGGTGTTTTCGTGTTGGTTGCGATTGTGGGGTGCTAAAGTAGGGCGAGATGTATACTGGACAACAAGATTGGAGATTGCCGATCGCAGTTTATTAGAAATTGGCGATCGCGTCGTTGTTGGGCATGGTGTCGGTATCTATTGCCACATCATTAAACCCCGCAAGCAAAATTTAATGTTGTATGTCAAAAAAGTCAAAATTGGCAGCAATGTTTTTGTGGGAGCCGGATCGAGTCTTGCTCCCGGTGTAGTTGTTGCTGATGGTTCTTATTTACCAGCAGCCACCAAGCTTTATCCTAATCAAAAGGTGCAATAATGCGTCCGATTATTCAGCTTTTTGGGCAAATCCTCGCGCCAACTGCGAGGCGATTTTATCAAGCTTTGGATAATCCAGAGTTAATGCAGACATCTGTACAAAGGGAAATTTGCGATCGCCTGATCAAAAGTGAGTATGGTAAAACTTTGGGGATTCATTCTACAGACGATTGGCAACGTGTACCAATTGTAGATTATGATGCGCTCGAACCCTGGTTAAATCAAAAACATCAGCAAATTGCCCTCACACCAGAACCTATTTTGTTCTATGAAAAGACCTCTGGTAGTAGCGGGGCTGTAAAATGGATTCCTTATACTCAATCTTTGCGGCGATCGTTTAATCAGATGTTCTGTGTCTGGGCACATGATTTGATTGTACACGGGCCGAAATTTTCCACAGGCAAGATTTATGCTTGTATCTCGCCACAATTAAATGTAGCTGATAGCCAAATACAGAACGATTTAGATTACTTGGATGGCTGGTTGCGTTGGTTTTTGCGTCCTTGGTTGGTGATGCCAAATAAACTTAATCGATTGCATGACGCGAACTTATTTAAACATCAATTGGCTTTGGCATTATTAGAAGCTGAAAGACTAGAAATTATTTCTATCTGGAGTCCTAGTTTTCTTCAAGTACATTTAAAATATATTCAAGAAAATCAGGATTTATTGCAAACAGAATTACACAACCGAATTTCACATCATCGCTTGCAACTCCTTAGCGAAAAAAATATTCCCTGGATGCAACTCTGGCCGAATTTGAAGCTGATTTCTTGTTGGGATAGTGCCAATGCAGCAGATCAAGCTCAGGGATTGCGTTCGCAATTTCCAGGTATATTAATTCAAGGTAAAGGACTACTAGCAACGGAAGCACCAATGACAATTCCCTTGATTGTAGCTGGGGGATGTGTGCCGGTTCTTGATGAAGTGTTTTTCGAGTTCGAGGATGAGACTGGTTGCCTACATGGTTTACATGAACTCGACACTGGCAAGGAATACACGGTTATTTTATCGCAGAAAGGGGGATTATATCGTTATCGAATTGGCGATCGCATCCGGGTAACTCATTATTATCGCCACACTCCCTGTTTAGAGTTTCTTGGACGACATCAAGCTATTAGCGATTTGGTGGGCGAAAAGTTGCAAGAAACCTTTGTAAATAATGCTCTAACTATGTTGAACTTGCAAGAAACTAATTTTAAAAGCTTGATGCCAATTGCCGATCCTCCCCACTATATTTTATTACTAGATTCGGCAAAACAAGCCCCAGAAATTGTTGCCGAACAATTGGATCAGGCTCTATCAGAATCATATCATTACCAGAGAGCTAGAGCCATCGGTCAACTTGCACCGCCACAGGTTTTAATCTCTAATCAAATTCCTGAAGTGTTAGTTTCCCATCGTATCCGCACTGGAAGTATTTGGGGAGGTATTAAGCATCCAATTCTGGCAACATCACCTATGAGCAATGAACTTTTACAAGAATTGAAGTTGCAAATTGCTCAGAAATAGCTTATTTGCAACGAGGTATGAGAATTATTAAACGCTGCTGGCGAAGTCGTATTTGCCCCCACGTTTAAGGGCGCGTTCATAAGCAGGTCGTGCATGGATGCGATCGATAAATTGCTTAATCTGAGGCCGGCTTGAAATGAGTTCGGCTTCCGTAGCGACTATTTCCAGAGGAAAACTCATCTGGATATCGGCGGCGGTGAATTCTTCGCCTACGAACCACGTACTTTTACGAAGTTCACCTTCAATATAGTCAAAGTGAAGCTTGATTTGGGGTGCGATAAATGCATCTTTTACGCTGCTGTCTCCTTTCCCAAAATTGCTGAAGACGAGGTTCATTACCAGAGGAGGCATTGCCGAACCTTCAGCATAATGTAGCCAATAGGTGTAACGCAGGCGTTCTGGCGTATCAGATGGCGGAATTAGCCGACCATTGCCGTAGCGATTTACTATGTATTCGATGATAGCTCCCGACTCAGCAATAGTCTCTCCTGCATCGGTGATCACTGGTGACTTACCGAGTGGATGGACTTCGCGCAGTGATGCTGGCGCTAGCATCGTCTTTTGGTCGCGTTCGTAGAACTTAATTTCATAATCGACACCTAATTCTTCAAGCAGCCATAGTACGCGCTGCGATCGCGAGTTGTTGAGATGATGGACAACAATCATAATAGTTACTTTCTTACAATGGGGTTTACAAAAGCTTTTGCTTATCTTAACTAGGACTTACGCAAACAACCCAAACCTTGATTTTCTGGTAGGAAAATTTATAAATTGCCCCTACCGCGTGTGGTTTTGCGTAAGTCCTAATTAACTTATCATCATTTCCTCAACTCTTCATCTATCTGGTGGTTTATCTAAATTTAATTACTGTTCGGTGAATATTTAGATTAGTACAGTACAGCACAAATAAACTACCATTTAGCCTTTATGCAATGCAAATTGCGAATTACGAATTGGCATTTATCCACATATCATAGCAATCCTAAAGTGAAAAGTTAGATCCCCGACTTCTTAAAGAGTCGGGGATCTGGACACTGAGAATTTTCACAAATTAGATAGGATTGCTATATTTGTAGTTTTTGCTAGTTTACTGTTTTAATATTGGTTTTGAGCCAAAGACTCTCACGATTAAGCCAAAAAGTGATCAATAATTCAGATTTTCGTTAGCTACGAACCCACAATTATTAGTAGGGGTTGCTACTGCATTCCCTAGTGATTCCAGCTTTGCCTTGTAAGAATTGGCTGGCATCGGCTTTATTATGGCCAACGTTAGAAAGTTTGATGGTGTAGATGAATATAGGAATAATCGAGTCTTACAGTAACGGGTTTTTAGAAGTTGTACCAGAAAGCGATTATTGGCAGATTGTAGCTATACACATCAATGGCCAAGCCTATTGCCCTACTCCTCGGCTTTATCGTTCAGAAAAAGTAGCATTAGCAAAAGCTGCACAAATTTATGATTGGCTAGCTGACTATGAAGGAGAGATTATTGATGGGGCTTGTAACTGCTCTGAATTGAAACTCATTTTATGGCAGCAATCGAAAGTATCTTAAATTGCCCTTGTATTAATAACTCTTGAGAGTAATTCTGTAATCCCTGCATCAAGTGTAGGGATTTTACTTTGTTGATAGGTGCAATGCGATCGCTCCTTTTTGCTTTTTGTTTAAGGATTGGGATTAGGGCATATAAACAATTGCCATTTCTCGACTTCTATCTTATCTTTTAGTAAATCTCTAATTGGGCTTGTACACAAAAGGATTAATTTGGGAAATCTCTAAGTTAAAATCTGACATCTCCAGTAATATGTTATACAAAAACTTCCTCTGGATATTACCAATTGTTTCTACACTCAACTTTTTAGTTGCCATACCAAAAGCTCAAGCTAATTGTCCTGGATCTGTTCAGCCGCTTGAGGAAGTGCAGCCGCAAGTGCAGCGACATTGGGATGAATTACAGCGCCAAGAAAATTACCCTTGGGGCAGAACAAAAGTGTATGAACGCTTGCAAGGCGCTCGGATCACCCTAGCTCCCAGTTTCGATCAGTTGCGTGGCTCATACAAACAAGAAGCCCTCGAATTGTTACGGCTTGGCAATTACTTGCATAGCGTTTATGCCAGTGATGGCCGCTTGCTTTCGGCAGTGTACGACGCTTGTACCCGTTCTTATATGTTGACTGAGAAGGCACGCTATAGCTGGTATTACAACAGTATTGGGCGATCGCTACCCGATAACCTTAAGCGCGAAGCTCTGCGGAATGCTGGCCGTCCTTCTTGGCGACAGGTGCGTGTACCCATTAGCGAGGCGCAAGAGCGATCAGTCCGCGATTTGTTCTGGAATAAAATGGGCTACGCTCAAGCCAACAATGGTATGTGGATTGCCTGGGTTCCAGAACATGGTTATTTTGAAATTAATGTACCCAATGGCTATAACATCAAGCAATTGGGACAATTCTGGCGTTCGGCTCCACGTAACTATCGCTACATTGTCCTATCAACTAATGGTTCATTAGTATTTGACGCTAATTTTGACCAACAGGGACGATTAAATAATTAAGCCGATGCATTCAAAAGAGGCAGGGGAGTAGGGGGAGAGGCTTTGACGCTTACTATACTACTCCCCTTCTCTTGTAGGGAAGGAACTGGGGGTTAGGTCTATATTCGATGCAATTGAGAACCGCTATATATGTCTGAAGATTTGAGGGCTAATTATTCTCTTCCTAAATCTAACTGTACTTGCAATCCGTCATTGTCATTACCAGACTGAGCGGGTGTTAAGAAAACAGAAGTATCTGGCAATGATAATGATTCGTTAAAACGGATTTTGGTTTGAGTGTTGTTGTCTCTTCTATTATTGTTAGAGATGCTTGCTGGATTAGTTCGCTCAAAAAAACTTCTAAAGTCATCTTGGGCTGTTCTATTATCAATTCCAACTAAAGAATCACCTGTTAATCTGTATTGTCTTGGATTTGGGTTTGATGCTGGTGACTGTGCGTACACCTGGCTTCCTAGGCTTGCAAAGGCGGCGGTGATTCCCAAGAAAGCAATAATTTTGGTGTTCATTTGTTTTATCCAAATTATCTTTATATATTGCTCGTGTTTATTCTCTGGGCAAATTACTTAAATGAACTCTATCGTTAGGTTCTACAACAATAATTTTATGGGAGCATCCACTTTTGGAAGAAACACCGGGCGATTGGAAATCGCGGCTACACAAACGAAGTCCGCCTGCGCGGACTTTCTGAAACCCGCGTAGGCGGGTTTTGTTTGTATAGCCCCAGACTTCTAGTCTGAGGGCGATCTGCCAAAACGGGATGCTCCCAATTTTATTGCGTATATACTTAGAACGTCAATGATTCTGGCTCTATCTAAAGTTACTTATACTCTCATCGTATTGCTTAGATTTGTACGAGTTGGATAGTAGGGTTATCTGGTTCAGTTTCCAAGCGATCGCAGCTAAGTTAGTTGAGATATGCCAGCCTTAAATCATCCCTCCACCAAAATAATCATACAAGCGATCGCTAATCAATATCACTCTTATTCTAAAATCCTTTCTATATCTTGCCCTGCATAGAGAATCCGCACAACTTCAATGCTTTCATCTTGCTCAAAGTAAAAAATTAGATACTTTCTAAATCCCTTAACAGCCCATTTACGTAAACCTTACCCGGATTGGAGTTGGAGTTATGGACTTAAGGATATTCTCGTGCAAATATATGACTCTACGATCAAACGTTTAGCAGAAAAAAATTAGTCCAGCAATATGAAGTGAACTGAAATTAATTCGGAACTGGAGATAATTCATCATGAGTGTTGACTACTTTCACAATTATCTCATAGGCTTCAGCATCGCTATCAAAAACCGTCGTGTATTACGTCGGACATGCCGCTTGACTAATTCCATTTAAAACCGATGTCTGCACGGGCATTTTTCGATATCAAGTTCGATGACTTGCTTATCTATTCCATTTGAGGATGGATTTAGGTTTAAGAACAGGATTCAAAGACCAGATATCACTAAGCTGTAGAGAAGATATTGGGATGTTTCTGTGTCTTCTGTGCAGCCATCTGATATTTATTAAGGCGATCGCTACTCCTGAGTAAGCGATCGCCTTCTGAATGTTGATTTTTTTACAACATAACTTAAGCAATTTCGCCGCATTGTTATCCGATATGAAAAACTTACTGCAAATTATACAGGCATGATTGCGATCGCCTCCACTCTATTGTGGTTATATGAAAACACGCCCTAGTAGGCTAAAACCGGGTTCTGCTATCGCCCCAACCAGCAGCAGATACGGCATTTATAACTTACGCCGGTACGGTTTACACCCCTTTAATTTTTGTAAAGCCATCGTAACATTTATTTATATAAAGGAATATTTGCTTACATTAAGCAAACTAAAATAAAAGAGTGGGCAATAGAAGCGATGAATCAACCCATTGAATTATCTTTAGAACAAGAATTTAGCCTTAGAACTTTCGCGGATCTTGTGCAGCAGATGTCACGTGAACAAGCTCAAGAGTTTTTGCTGATGCTCTATAAGCAGATGAAAGTTAGGGAAGCTACTTACCAAAAATTGCTCAAACATCAGTGGAAACTTGATTCAGAATCAATCTTGGGCTAAAATAAATCTTGCTCCCGTTACTTTAAGAGTTACAGATTACCGCAACATTGCCGCTTGAGAGTGGAAATTAAACCTTGATGTAACTAAAAATATTGTAGAGTCAAGAAAAGTCCCAAGTATTTCCCTACGTACTTACTCTCTCTATGGCGATCGCACCCTTAAGCTGGCAAGAACTAGAAAGGCTCACGGACTATCAAATGGATACCGTTAATGGTCTCACCAACGCGAAAGCCCGGTTGCGGTTGTTTGGTCAGCCGGAATCTGATGTGCGGGTAACGCTGTACCGCGATAACCACGCCTGGTGTCCATACTGTCAAAAAATTTGGTTATGGCTAGAGGAAAAACAGATCCCCTATCGGATCGAAAAAGTGACAATGTTCTGCTACGGGGAGAAAGAAAGTTGGTACAAACGTAAGGTACCGTCAGGAATGCTTCCGGCAATCGAGCTAGATGGGAGGATTATAAAGGAAAGCGATGACATTTTGATCGCTTTGGAAAAGGTTTTTGCTCCATTGAGCCAAGGGATGGAAGACCACAGCGTGCTTCCTCTACGTCGATTAGAGCGACTTTTATTTAGAGCTTGGTGCGTTTGGCTGTGTTCTAGAGCAGGTTCGTCTCAACAAGAACGACGTAACCGAGAACAATTTATGGTCGTGGTGGCTAGGGTAGAAGAAGCTCTGGGTTGCACCCCAAGCCCTTACTTTTTAGATAGCTTCGGCATCGTCGATGTCATTTTCACGCCCTATCTCGAACGGATGAATGCGAGCCTTTACTACTACAAGGGCTACTCACTGCGTTCGGAAAACCCTCGCTTGAGCGAATGGTTTGCGGCAATGGAAAGCCGCTCGACCTACTGTGGTACCCAGAGCGACTTTCACACCCATGTACATGATTTACCGCCCCAGATGGGGGGCTGTTGGGAAAATGGCGAAACCCAAATGCTTCTCAATAAAGCGCGGGTGGATAATGGTCCCTGGTTCGGGCTACCAGATGTTAGTTATCCAGAACCGGAGAACTCCCGCATGGAAGCTCTTCAAAAAACTATCGAACACCGCATCAATATTATCCGAGTTAACCCCTTAGATGACAAGTTGTTTGATCAAGCCCTACGTTGTGCTTTAACACACATGATGCTCGGTAAAGACTGTGTACCTCCATCGGGATCTGATGTTGCTCTACGATATTTACGCGATCGCATTAATGTACCGCGAGATATGTCCATTTACGCAGCCAAGCGGTTGAGGGAATCCTTGGAGAAAACCGCAGCCCTTGCGGGTGATGGGCAGCCAGACCCCATTCCTACTCAGCATCGACGAGATCAAGACCCATCTAATTTTGTCAAAAAGTAGGTTCAGGTATCCATGCTTTTTTAAGTGTTGGTACGGCATTTAAGTATAAAATAATTTATAATGCTGGAAAAATGATTTAGCGACCGCTTGTTTTTTACCGGATCTGACAAAACCGCATAGCTCCCGATCCTAACGATGACTGGAGCCTTCACATTGAGCGCAACAGGGGAAGTAGCTCCCGAAAGGGGTTGAAGATTGGGGAAGGTTTCAAGTTCCAGTCATCATAAAGGTTTCGATGCTTGCTTGGTGTATTCTTCTATCAGGGAAGCATAGTCTTCGTAATTGGGCAGGGTCTCGAAGCTATGAACCGCAGAGGTCATCGCCCATAGCAGCTTTTCCCTCGTCCAAGTTTCGATGAAAGGCGTGAACCATGAGGCATCGTCCAGCATCGTCGCACGAAGGTTAACGAACTCGTCCATTCCTTCAGGACGAGTAAATATCCAACTCATGCAGTGTGGGCAAAAGTAATGGCGAGTCGCGCCATGCAAACCGCCGATGGTCGGCTGACCTTTCAGTATTGAGAACCCAACGCTTGGAATCGCAACGCTTAAAGAAAAAGCGCTGGCAGTCATTCGCTGGCAACCCGTGCAGTGGCAAGCCATCGTCAGCAGAGGCGGGGCACTCACCTGAAGCCGTATCTGTCCACAACGACATCCGCCTTCCCAAGGCAAATTCCAATCGTTCATGATCTGCCGCCTCCGTTCTCTATTCATCTTCATTCTTAACTAAGAATAATATTTTATGAATTATCTGCAAATACAAAAAAGGGAAGAGAAAGCAATATGATGTTATCGCAAATCGTGCCCAAAATTGGGGAGTATTTTACAGCAAACCGAGGGGCGATTTTGGTGCTTGTTAGGCAACCCCACAGGCAGAAAACAACGCTTGACGGTGCTGTTCTTCTTGAACCACGATCGGGTGTAATTGGGCGATCGCGGTAATGTAAGCAAAGCTGATTTGGGACGATTTAATTTTAGGTCTACTGACAGTAACTATTGGTTGACCATTGGATATCAAACGCACCGGAATAATCGGGGGCATTTTTTCTACCAAAAAACACTTGCCATCATGCAGCAGTTCCCAAGGCAGATGCACTAGTCCCTTATGGTTTTCCATGATCTGAAAAACCTTGGACAATCGCTCTAAGTTAGGGCAAATAAATTTAGCTGCTCTCTTGAAGAAAGACTGCGGCTTCTAGCATGGTATCATCATCCATCATGCGAATCTAGCAACACCAATTTTTTAACCGTCTTTGAAGTTTGTGCTTTTGGACACCTCTTTTATATCTCTGCACAATGAGGATTTAGGGGATTGGTCTGAATTGGGCGTGCTAAGTGTTCTGTCCCTTTTGCAGCAGGAGTTCTATCGTGTGCGGTTGTTTCAGTCGTTGGCGAATGCAGCGATCGCTAATCAAACAGAGGGGCAAGTAGAAACAGGTAATCCCACTTCGTTGTTGGTTGAAAATTCGGTTTCCGGTGTAGAAGTCAAAACATCAGTTCCTCAACCGGAGCGTTTTTGTAGAGTATTTTAGCGATCGCACGAGCATGTTCAATTAAAAGTTGGTTTTCTTCTTTAGTCATGACAGCTCCCTTTCAAAAGATCGCGTGGATTATTACTTTACCTTCTCACGCTTTATTTATATTTTTTAGAAGAATGAAAACTGGGATGCTCCCCCCACAAGTGCCTAAAATCACAGTTAACCACTTTTCAAACAATCTTTTACAAGCTGGCATAGGCAAGCAAGTAATTACAGAAAATTGTGGCAATTTGGCAACAAGATTTTTTATTTTTAGCATAGCTTGTATTTAGGTTAAGCAGTGGTTAAGGTAAAATTATCAAAAACTAACACGTTATGAATATCAACAATCAAGATGATTTATGATTTAAATCAGGGCGTATGTCTTGCTAGATAAAAATTACAGTAATCGGATACTATTGAATAGGAAAATTGACATGCAAAAGTTTCAGTTTAAGGGAATTGAGATGTACTTAGCTGAGGCTGAACTAATTACCCCAGATCAATTACATACAGCACTTCAAACACAAAATTTGAATAGCAAAAAATTAGAAGAAATTTTAGTTATGCATGGTTTTGTTAAACAGCAAACCATAGACTATTTTATGGCAAACATTGTGCTGCCAGATAGGGAGAAGATCCTAAAGCAACAGTCTCATACAGAAATAAGTATGGATGAATATCCGACTGTAATTGAACAAACAATTGCTATAAACCAAGAAGATGCTGTAGGGGCTTTGCGTTCAGGTAAGTTAAAACTATATCTTTCTATTAAGAGAATTTTAAAATTCCTGCTTTGCATAGTAATGTCTTTTGCCTTAGCTAATATTGTGGCACATTTTAATATACGCTATCTGCCTGATTTTCCAGGTAGAGATATCTTTTTAGAGTTTTTTAACCTCGACGCTGAGATCAATTTACCTTCACTGTACTCTACAGTAATGTTAGCGTTTTGCTCTATTCTACTGGTAATCATTGCTCAAGCTCAGAATTTAAATAATAATAGCAGCTTCTGGTCATGGATAGGGCTTTCAGTAGTGTTTGCTGGTTTATCTTTAGATGAATTTATTAGCCTTCATGAAAGACTGATTATACCACTGCGAAATACATTCAATGCGAGTGGTTTTTTTTACTTCACTTGGGTAATTGCTGGTGCTATCTTTGTAATGTTGTTTTTGCTGGTTTTCGGGCGATTTATTTTTACTCTACCGAGGAAAATACGACAATTATTTTTCACTGCTGGGACAATCTATGTAGCGGGTACGATTTTTACTGAAATGCTGGGAGGTTATTACGTCAATCAATATCAGAAAAACGATATGATTTATGTTTTAATCTTCACTCTAGAAGAAGTGTTAGAGATGCTGGGGATTATTGTATTTATCTACGCGCTATTATCATATATAAGTTGCTATATGAAGATTGTAGATATAGGAGTTTGCATTATTGACCGTAGGAAGTAAGAGGTTGTTTGAAAATTCAGTAGGAGCAAAAAATATAAATATAGCTGCTATAGTGACAAAACCTTTATCTTGTATACAGAGAGATAGTTTGAGCCGTTTAGCTTTCCTTTATGTTATTTTTTGGACGTTTTTGGAAGGTAAACTTGGACAACCTGTCCAAAATCTTCTTCAAGTCAGGCAATGATAGGAGAGGGATAAGCCAATAAAGCATTTCTTGATTCTCTCAGTGCCGCGCCAGTTGCTTCAAGTCGGGGAACCCGCCCAACGCACTGGCTTCTCTGCGTCTCTGTGGTTCGTAAAAAAAGATGACTTTGACAAAGGGTTTTAGCCTTAACTGAACCGTATTGCGCTATAAGCGTGTTAATCCTTCGTACTCACGCAAAATGCAGAGATTTACAGAGTGCGTTAAACGCTAGATTTCGATTTTATACCCTTGTGCTGGCTTTGAAATCCCTTGCTATTGCCGTAATACACCGTCTTGAATTCCACCTGATTCGTTCCGGGGTTATACAAAGTATAGGTAGCTTGACCTGGTGTCCGTCCCACATTCCCCACCCCAATAACTTGACGCGGTGCAACGGTAAAAGTTTGAGGGGACACTTGCTTATCAAGAGTCGTAAGTCCAGTAGTAATAGAACCAGTTTGCAATTGATACTGAAAAGTTAAACCAGAACGACCGCAGAATAAGTTATTTGCTTGCATCCTTGAGAGTCTATCAAGCATTTGAATTGGGGGAGTTTCTGGAGTCAGTTCGTCATCCACACTTACCGTTGAGCCGTGGATTAATAAACAATCTAATTCAAAAAAACCAAAGTCGAGCGATCGCAACCATTGTACAGTTTTACGTGATACGCTATCCCATAGTAGTTTTACTGTATCACCTCCATATTTTGCTATAAGTTCAGGAGCATCCCCAGTGGTTCCCAGACCATGCAAAATCAAACACTGTTCTTCCCACCATCCCTTACAAATCAGGGGTTCTAATTCTCCATGACGTGGGTTAAGCACTCGTTCTACTAACTTCTCGGCTTCTGGTCTAGTCCCTACTAAATCGCCTAAAATATACAAAGCTTCTACGCTATTACCCTGACGCTTAATGTCAGCTATTACAGATTCGTAAGCTGGCAAGTTAGCTTCAATTCCACTCAAAATTGCCCATTTATTCATAGTTATTTTTTAAACGCAAAGGAACGCCAAGGAAAGCGCAGAGGGGCGCGGAGGAAGAGGAGGAGGGAGAGAGATTACCTTGTGCAAACGTGAGTCGGGTCATCTGCTCGTTCTGCATACTCCAACCCATGCGCTAAACGCCAAGCAAAAATTGGAGGTAAACCTTTTTCAATAATTGCTGCACAGGTTTTTTGGTAGTCGTAAGCTACTTCGCGTAGTTTGATTTCTTGAGTGTCTGTGTCGTAAATCACATAGGTAGCATTCGGTCGCCCATGTCGGGGTTCTCCCACTGAACCTACATTCACAATTCGTTTGAGAGGAGATGTAAAAGTGATTTCCTGTGCTTTTTCTCCTCTGCCAACACTAATTTGTAGCTGACCAGCATCAAGAGTTCGGGCGTAAGGTACATGAGTATGACCACAAAAAAGCACATCTGAATCTGTGGAAATTACTCGCTCTAGTGCTACAAAAGCATCGAGTTGAGGTAGTAAATATTCATGGTTGCTATGAGGACTACCATGAACAAAAGCTAAATTTCCTTCTTTGAGACTGTGGGGTAAATTAGCTAAAAATTCGCGGTTTTCTGGGTTAATTTCCTTATTAGTCCACTCGTGAGCCTGTATTCCTCTTTTTTCTGCCAATAACGAGGGATAACTGCAATCGCAAGCGTTCAAACCTTCTACAATATCTTCATCCCAACAGCCGACGCAGGTGGGAATATCTAAAGAACGAATTTGAGCAACGACTGCATTGGGATGCGGCCCATATCCTACCAAATCGCCAACACAAAAGATTTTTTCACACGAGTGCTGGTCGATATCTAGTAATACAGCATCCAAGGCTTCGTAATTGCCATGAATACATGAAATGACGGCTATTTTCATACTGGTTCCCCTTCTAATAAAATCTCTTTTACTTGTTGTTGGTATTGCAAAATCGCAGCGTCAGATAAACAGCAATCTGATAATGTTTGCCTTAAAGCCGCTTCATCCAAGTTTTGTCCCACCACTTCCAGTCCACTGAAACGCTGAGGTCTACCTTCCAAGTAGCGTGGTAAGTCTAATTCCAGAAAATCTGTTTGGGGAACGCCAGCGACAAAATCACAGTAAAGTGACCTACCATCGTTCACGTCAAAAATGCCTTTGGCGCGGGTGACGATACCGTAAGCACTGTGGGTGATTTCGTACCAAAATTCTTCCAGACTATTTTCGTCAATTACTTGACCGTTGCTTGCTGCCCGCCATAAAGTTTCAGTAGTATTAGTTTGGGTTGGTGCGCCGCGTACAATCTCCTTTGCCCAAGCATGGTATTCAGAGTCTTTGAGGTCAGGTGGTAAGACTGCTACGGTACGGTAAGTCAGATTATCTAATAATTGTGCTACAGATCCCAACTCCAGATAAAATCCCCACTCAATGTAAACCGCATCTGCTTTGGGTATTTGGTTCAGAAATTCGACTTGTTGAGCATCGCTAAAGACCTGTAAATCAGGAAATTCAGAAGCTATGCGGGTTTGGTCAACGGGAACAGTCCCAGTACCAGGGTTGTAATAAATTATTTTGTCAACATCAGCGATATCTCGCATCTGTTGACAAACCCAGGTAGTTTTTCCAGCCCCACACGAACCAGCAACGACAATAATGTTTGGTACAGACATAAATATAATGATAATCATTTTTATATGATTTGAAATATAGTAGCAAGAAAATTGCTAACTTTACCAATGCCACCCAGTTATAGCATCTGGTTTATCTATGAGTTTTTACAAGCAGTATCACCAATTTGCTCAACTTTTAACAAGATCAAAAGCCCCGCAAATCGTAAATACCGGGTAAGTCTACCACAGTCGTATAATAATGATTATCATTTTAATGAAATTCTATGTCACCTGTAAATACAACTACCGACAAGCCATCGAACCCGTTCCAACGTCCCCGTCGTCTACGTCGGACTGCAACGCTGCGGCGGATGGTGCGGGAAAATACTCTGACTGTGAATGATCTCATCTATCCCATGTTTGTCACCGAAGGCGAAGGGCAACTTGTAGAAATTGCCTCGATGCCAGGGTGTTATCGATATTCTCTAGATTTGTTGCTCAAAGAAATAGCAGAAGTGTCTGAACTGGGAATTAATGCGATCGCACTTTTCCCCGTTATCCCCGAAAATAAAAAAGACGACACAGGCACTCAAAGTTACAATCCAGATGGGTTAGTACAGCAAACTGTCAAAGCCATTAAACAAGCAATCCCAGAAATTGTTGTCATTACCGATGTAGCCCTCGACCCCTTCACCACACATGGTCATGATGGTTTAGTTGATGAAAACGGTACTATCTTAAATGACCCGACAGTAGAAGTGTTAGTAAAAATGGCACTTTCTCAAGCCGCAGCCGGAGCAGATTTTGTTGCACCTTCCGACATGATGGATGGAAGAATCGGCGCAATTCGCCAAGCTTTAGATGCAGAAGGTTATATTAACGTCGGGATTCTAGCGTACTCTGCAAAATACGCCTCCGCCTACTATGGCCCCTTTCGTGATGCGTTGGATTCTGCCCCCAAATTTGGCGACAAAAAGACTTATCAAATGGATGCGGCGAATGCCAGAGAAGCTTTAAAAGAGATTGAACTGGATATTGCTGAAGGTGCAGATATCATTATGGTCAAACCTGCTTTAGCTTACTTAGATATAATATGTCGGGTAAAAGAAGCTACAAATTTACCAGTTGCAGCATACAACGTTAGCGGTGAGTACGCCATGATTAAAGCCGCAGCCCAGATGGGTTGGATTGATGAAAAACAGGTAATTTTGGAATCATTAACCAGTATGAAACGGGCTGGCGCTGACTTAATTTTGACTTACTTTGCCAAAGAAGTAGCTCTGATGTTGATGTAATGGGGAATGGGGAAGAAGCAAGGGAGCAGGGAGCAAGGGAGAAGAATTTTCCCCCCTGCCTCTTTTCAATACCCAATACCCTATTTTCAGAATCACCTTGCTGGACTAATCTTCTCCATATAGAATGATAACTATTATCATAAAAGCCAGATTGTCTCTCCAGCAATGCAATTTACGATGACTCTTCCTGAAACAATTGACCTGGCAATTATTGGTGCAGGGCCTCATGCTCTTACTTTGACTACCCATTTGCTGCAAAAACGGCAGTCTATCAGGGGTAAATTCTCGGTATTTGACCCCAGTGGTAGGTGGATGAGTCGCTGGAAACAGCAATTTGCAGCTTTAGAAATTCCGCATTTGCGTTCTCCCGCAGTGCATCATCCAGACCCCAACCCGTTTGCTTTACGGAAATTTGCTGAATCTCGTCCTGATGAGTTATTTCCCCCCTATGATTTGCCAGGAACACAGCTATTTGAGGATTTCTGTCAGGATGTGATTCGAGTTTGGCAGTTGCAAGAGCAAGTTATCCCTTTAGCAGTCAAGAGTATCGAACCCTTAACTCATCATTTGCGTCCCCGTTTCCGCCTCTGCTTGCAAGATGGACAAGCAGTTATTGCACGGCGGGTAGTGTTGGCAACTAGTAGCGCTCAAATTCAAATACCTGATTGGGTAAACCAAATTCAGACAGCCTACCCACAAGATAGACTTTGCCACTCCCAAACTATTGATTTGCAAAAATTGCAGTTGATGGGTAAGAGAGTATTGATTGTGGGCGGCGGTTTGACGAGTGGACATTTGGCATTAGGTGCTATTTCTCGCGGTGCAAAGGTGCATTTAATGATTCGGCGACAATTAGCAGAAAAGTTGTTCGATGCTGAACCGGGTTGGTTAGGGCCAAAGTATCTGAAAGGATTTCTTGCTCAATCTGATTGGGGGCAAAGGGTGATGATGATTCAGCAAGCTAGAAATGGTGGCTCGATGACACCTGCGATCGCTACCCAACTACGGCGACAAGTACGTAGTGGTAAAATCAGAATTGATGAGAACTGTCAAGTAGTGAAAGCCGAATGGTTAGGCGAAAATTGGCGCGTCGAATGTAGTGATGGTAATCAACATGAGTGCGATTACATTTGGCTTTCGACTGGCACTAAATTCGATGTCAACACTGAACCCTTATTAAAGGACATTTTAGCAGCCTACCCCATCAAGATAGTCAAAGGTTTACCAGTTTTAGATACTTGTCTGCGTTGGGCTGGTTGTGAATTATTTATCATGGGTGGTTTAGCCGCTTTACAAGTAGGGCCAACAGCACGGAATTTATCGGGTGCAAGAATGGCTTGTGAAAAGATTGTACCAGCGATCGTCAAACCGAGTGTAGCTCTTTCCCACACATTCAACAGAGTACAAGCAGGTTGACCAAAAACACTACCCTACACAAACTTACATAAAGAACGGGGAGTGTAAGAATTTTCCTGAATCAGCAACGCCGTTTCTTGAAGAACGTGAATTCCATCGCCCAACTATTTTCCATTGCAACCATCCAATAACGTACCCAAAGTCAAACACTTCTATCTTTTCTCCATCCAGATTGCACCATCAAACTTTTTTTGCGCTACCATGATAACGATTCTCATTCTTTTTAAATATGGTCAGTTCCTTAATTCAGTCTCAGGAAAACTTAAGCCAGCACGACAGTGAAAAACTGGTGCGGATTCGTCATACCTGCGCCCATATAATGGCAATGGCAGTGCAGAAGCTATTTCCAGGGACTAAAGTAGCAACTGGCCCAGTCACAGAAAACGGGTTTTACTACGACTTCGATTGTCCAGTTAGCATCACTCCCGATGACTTAGGCAAAATTGAGCAACAGATGCGGCGAATAATCAAAGCGAATTTACCTATCATCCGCGAAGAGGTACAACGAGAAGAAATTCGCACCGAAATTGACCAATTAAACGAATCTTACAAGTTAGAAATATTAGAACGTATTCCCACAGGGGAGACAATTACCCGTTACTTTATTGGTAGTCCCGATACTGGTAAACCAGAATCTTCATTGTTTGTTGCAGACATTCAACCAGCAAATAACTATTGGTGGGACTTATGTGCAGGGCCACACATTAACTTTACTGGTGAAATTGAGCCTGATGCCTTTAAATTGTTAAATATTGCTGGTGCATATTGGCAAGGAGATGAAACCAAAGCCCAACTGCAACGCATTTATGGTATAGCTTGGGAAACAAAGGAACAATTACAAGCTTACCTTAAACAAAGAGAAGAAGCTTTACGCCGCGACCATAGAAAGTTAGGTCAAGAACTCAACTTATTCAGCATTCAAGAAGATGCTGGTGGCGGGTTAGTATTTTGGCATCCTAAAGGCGCAATTATTCGCTACATCATTGAAGATTATTGGCGCAAAGCTCATCTGGAATCTGGTTATCAATTACTCTACACACCACATATAGCAAACCTCGATTTATGGAAAACATCAGGTCATTTTGACTTCTATCAAGAGAATATGTTCGACTCGATGGATGTGGAAAATCAGGCTTATCAAATTAAGCCAATGAATTGTCCATTTCATGTCTTAACTTACAAGCATCAACTACATTCCTATCGAGAATTGCCTTTAAGATGGGCAGAATTAGGAACAGTGTATCGTTACGAACGTTCTGGGGCGCTACATGGTTTGATGAGAGTTAGGGGATTTACCCAAGATGATGCTCATATCTTCTGTTTACCTCACCAGATTGCTGATGAAATTTTAGGAGTTTTAAATCTCACAGAACATATTTTGTCAGATTTTGGCTTTAAAAATTATGAAGTGAATCTTTCGACCCGTCCTGAAAAATCAGTGGGAAATGATGAAGTATGGGAGTTAGCAACTTCAGCATTAAGACAAGCTTTGGATACTAAAGGCTGGAATTATATTGTTGATGAAGGCGGTGGTGCTTTTTATGGGCCTAAAATTGACATCAAAATCCAAGATGCGATAGGTCGTCTCTGGCAATGTTCCACTATTCAGGTAGATTTTAATTTACCAGAACGTTTTGATATGGAATATATTGCTGCTGATGGGAGTCGCCAGCGACCAATTATGATTCACCGAGCTATTTTTGGCTCATTGGAGCGTTTTTTTGGAATTTTAATTGAAAATTATTCTGGTGATTTTCCCCTATGGTTAGCACCAGTACAACTGCGATTATTACCTGTGAGTGATGATTTTCGTGAATATGCAGAATCAGTTGCAATATCATTTAAGAAAGCTGGAATTAGGGTAGAAATAGACAGCAGTGGTGAGCGTTTAGGTAAGCAAATTCGTACAGCCGAGTTAGAAAAGATTTCTGTTGTTGCTGTGGTGGGTAAAAAAGAGGTAGAGAATCAAAACTTGAGTGTAAGAACTAGACAATCTGGAGATTTGGGCGTACTAAATATAGATGAACTGCTGCATCGTTTACAAGAGGCTATAACCTCCAAAATTGTACTTTAAAGGACAGAGAGACAAAAGCAAAAATTCCTGACTAATGACTACTAACAATTTTGAAGCTTACGGAAGATTTAATTGATTATGACTCAACTAACAGCACCAACTTCAAACCCCAGTCTTGATATTCCTAAACAAGGAATGCCTATTACCATTATCACCGGATTTTTAGGTAGTGGTAAAACTACACTGCTAAATCAAATTCTCAAAAATAAACAAGATTTAAAAGTTGCTGTACTCGTGAATGAGTTTGGCGATATTAACATAGATAGCCAATTGCTAATTTCTGTAGACGAAGATATGCTCGAACTGAGCAATGGGTGTATTTGCTGCACAATCAATGATAATTTAGTAGATGCAGTTTATCGAGTTTTAGAACGAGAAGACCGGATTGATTATTTAGTCATTGAAACGACTGGTGTTGCTGACCCGCTACCAATTATCTTAACTTTTTTAGGTACAGAATTAAGGGATTTAACAAACCTAGACTCGATTCTAACTGTAGTAGATGCTGAGGCGTTTAATGAAGAACACTTCCATAGTGAAGCTGCTTTAAAACAGATTACTTATGGAGACATTATTCTTCTAAATAAAACAGACCTCGTGACTCCAGAAAAACTAGAAGATGTAGAAAATTGCATCCATGATATGAAAATTGGTGCAAAAATTCTGCACACAAAACATGGAGAAGTGGCGTTACCATTAATTTTAGATGTGGCTTTAACTCCAATAGATGAGTATACTGCCAATCATGCAGAAGATACTCACGAACATGAACACCATCATCATGACCATGACCACGACCATCATCATCACGAACATCACTCACATCATTTAGAAAATGATGGATTTGTTTCAATTTCTTTTCAAAGCGATAGACCATTTGATGTTCATAAATTTGAAAACTTTCTCACCGAAGAAATGCCACAGGAGGTATTTCGAGCTAAGGGCATTTTGTGGTTTAGTGATAGTGAGTTACGCCATGTTTTTCAACTGAGTGGATTTCGCTATAGTTTAAATGCTGATGAATGGAATACTCCACCTAAAAACCAAGCAGTTTTTATTGGTAGAAAGTTGGATATTGGACAACTTTACTCACAACTTAACGAATGTTTGGTATAGTTAAGTAATGTTAAGCAATTGCCGAGTTTAGTTAATAGTTCATGAACTATTAACTAATTCATTAATCTACACCAATCAAACAGAGAAAATGACTCTATCGATTCGTCCCGATATAAATTCTGCTGCTCAAGTGGTTTCATCTTTATCTACTCAGCATTTACCAACTGTTACAGAAGCAGAAATGGCGCAGGCTGTACGTACTTTGCTGATTGGATTAGGAGAAAATCCTGATAGAGAAGGGTTAATAGATACTCCCAAGCGAGTTGTCAAAGCTTTGCAGTTTCTCACCAAGGGATATCATGAATCTTTGGATGAACTGTTAAATGGGGCAGTATTTACAGAAGATGCTGACGAAATGGTTTTAATCCGGGATATCGATATTTTCAGTTCCTGTGAACATCATATCTTACCGATTATTGGTCGCGCTCATGTTGCCTATATTCCTAATGGCAAGGTGATAGGATTATCTAAAATTGCCCGCATTTGTGAAATGTACGCTCGACGTTTACAAGTGCAAGAACGTCTCACCCTACAAATTGCTGATGCGCTGCAAGGCTTACTCAAACCTCAAGGGGTAGCAGTGGTAATAGAAGCAACTCATATGTGTATGGTGATGCGCGGCGTGCAAAAACCTGGTTCTTGGACTGTAACTAGTGCAATGCGTGGTGTGTTTTCAGAAGATGCGCGGACTCGTGAGGAGTTTATGAATTTAGTGCGCCACAATACTAAGTTTTAGTAACCTTACCAAACCTGGACAATGGTGGCAACAGTTGTCATTGCCTTGCAACTACCTTCAAGATAAAAGGTAATTTCAATACTCTCACACGTTGCAAAGAACCTTTTTATCCGCAATAACCAGGGAAGGTAAAAATGTATTGCTGTGGTGTCACGGTGCAAGCCTTTAGATTTTACAGAAGATGCGATCGCTTTTCACAAAGCCTTCTTTCGCGCAAATGCATACTGTCGTGAGTGAAGAAGGCGGTAATTTTTCTGGAGGACAACGACAACGGTTGTTAATTGCTTGCGTGGCATTAAAACCCCGTATTTTGTTATTCGATGAGGCTACCAGTGCGCTTGATAATAGAACGCAGGCGATTGTCAGTGAAAGTTTAGATAAATTACAAGTTACTAGAATTGCGATCGCTCATCGTGTTCTGATTCAACAATTCGTGGGAAAAAATAACCACTACCTCTTGCTGTGATAATGAATTCTGGGTCGTTGGGGTTGGATTCTACCTTTGTCCGCAATCGTGAGATATGCACATCTACCACACGGGTGTCTGTATTCATCTCTGGTACAAAGCCCCACAATTGCTGTAATATTTCTAACCGCGAAAAAATCTTTCCCGAATGATTCACTAACAATTCTAGTAAGCTAAACTCCACACCTGTCAACCGAATGCGTTGCTCATTTTTATAAACTTGCCGCTTATTGATATCGATTTTGAGATTGCCCACATGGATTATCCCAGAGTTAGGAATAGTATTGAGACTACTTTTGTGGGAGCGCCGTTTTAGTACGCAGGCAATTCGAGCTTCTAGTTCCTTGGGTGAGAAAGGTTTCGTCATGTAGTCATCAGCACCGAGTTCTAGCCCAGTGATTCGGTCTGCTACATCTCCTAAAGCTGTGAGCATGATGATTGGCACATCTGACTCTTTCCGTAATTCTTGGCACACACCATAACCATCTAGTTTTGGCATCATTACATCCAGAACTATTAAATCAGGGGTCAACAGGCGAAAAGCTGACAAAGCTTCTTCACCATCACTAGCTGTAACTACACTGTAGCCAATCATTTCTAACCGCGTCTGTAAAATTCGGCGGATGCTGGCTTCGTCATCTACTACTAAGATTGTGCCTTTATCACTTGATAAGTTTTTCAACGCTGTTCCTCCACAGCGAGAACTCTTAACCATCCATTATCTGCTTATTAGGAGCCAAAACCGCAAAACAATCTTGACCTATGTCTTGATGAAGCGATCGCTTTAAGGTATTTGTGTAACAGATTATACTGATGTATCTACCCAAAAACAGATTTGTACACAATTAATGAATTCTTCAGCAAGGGACTCGTATTTTCCATAGTTTTGCAGTAAAGTGTTTATTCCGTGCAATTATTAATACTCATCTTCTCCCAACTTTACCCATCCAAATTTTGAGCCAATGCTTTTGAGGGAACAGCCAATGAAAATTTCTAATGAGATACGTACAAAGAAAATCATCAAAAAATCTGAAAAGCTGACTTTGAAGGAAATGATGGAAATCGAAAAGGCCGAAGACCAAAATCTTCTCTTCTGTACCATCAATTCTTCAACTCCTGTGGTTGAGGAGAAACCAATAATCACTACTCTTCCAAAAGTTCCTGACTATATTCCATTCCTTGACAATCCTCCAGTACAATCTGTGGGCAATTCCGGGTGGCAAATTTCTGATATTTGGCGTGATATTCGGGTGGATGATTTTTGTCGGTAGACCCCAATGATTACAGAGCGCTCATGCATCTATACCCTTTGTGCCCCTTTCAATTGCATTGGTTGAATCTATGCATGACTCCTGATTTGATAATCGTTCAGCCATCTGTATTAAAGCTAACTGCATTTCTGGCGTCAATTCCAACTTACCAGAACGCAGATGTAAATCTAACTGAGCAAAAGGAATTTCAATTTCTCGTTGCTGTAATACTTCATAAATAATGTAGTATAAATCACTTTTGAGCAAGAATTGTTTATTAGGTTCCGCAGTCCAGACTAATAACTCAAAATTTAAGCTGTTGTTGGCAAACTCTTTAAACAGTACTAAAGGCAAAGGAGTCTGCAATACATTAGGATGCTTAGAAGCAGCCTCTAACAGAGCAGATTGCACTGCTTTGGGATCTGAGCTATAGGCAACGCCAACGGGGAGATGAAGGCGAGAAATCGGGTTGCGATGGCTCCAGTTGATTACTTCTTTTTCCAAGAACCGAGAGTTGGGTACAATAATTGAAACGTGGTCAAGGGTACGAATCTCGGTACTTCTGGCACCGATTCGTTCAACAATACCTGTATATTCCCCAACCTCCACAAAATCTCCAACCTGAATTGGACGCTCAAATACTAGTACTAAACCACTGCCAAAATTCTTAGCAATATCCTGTAAACCAAAGCCAATTCCAACACTTAAAGCACTTGCTAAGATTGTCAAAGAGCTAATGTCAAGCCCCCAGATTTGTAGCAGTACCAGTGTGCCAATAAAAATTAGACCATATTTTAAAAGTATTATAATCGCTTCTTGAGCGCCACGATTGATTCCAGTAAAAGATAGAATCCGAGAACGTAAGAAATTGGTTAAAGTTCCAGCAAAGATAACTAAGCCAAACAACAAACCAACCAAAATTATTAGTTGAGTAAGAGAGTAAGGATTCTTGCCTAATGTCAGAATAGGTGAGGTAAAACTGGTAATTAGGATATTCGAAATTTGGTAGCTCCATTGACGAGTAAAAGGAAAGAGATTAGTGATATAAAGAATCGCACTCATCCAAAGCCCGATACGCATACTTGCCAACACTAATTTGAGAAATAATTCTAATACTTTAAGTGTTTCCGAATTAGGTATGGCATTGCTAATAGTTAAGCGAAGTGAAGCTACTCTAATAAAGTGATGCTTAATCCATCCCAATAGCCAACTAAATCCCCCAGTTATGAGTAAAATTGCTGCTGCTATAAAAGTTGTTTGTTGAAGATAGGTTTTAGTTCGCTCTAAATGAGCTTGCTGTAAGGCTCCTTCAATTTGCTGCGCCCAAATGTTAGCCTGCTCGTCAAGTGTACTACCTAGAACAGTATCTTGTTGCGTAACTGTTAACAGATAGCGGTCATTTAGCAAAATAGTAGGTAGCTGGTTACGTTTTTCAATTTTAACTTGAATAGACTCAGAAGCTGAAATCACACTTTTTAGTTGTGAGTTGATTAAATTTGCCCGTTCTTGAGCGCTATACTGACCAGAATCGCTGATCTGAAAAAGCTGTTGTCCATCCAAAATAACCGGAGCTTTTGTTAATGCTTGAGCAACGACAGGAGTTAACCATAAAAATAAAACAAAAGTTAGTACTGTAATGCGAATATTGAAATATTTCAATGGCAGTCGCAAACGATGAAAATCAAACATAAAGACTCTAACCAGATATTTTTACTTCAGCTAATTAATATTAACTAGATTTGCTTGGAATCAAATTATTTCTGTAATGGTTTCTATTAGCATTGTTTTTTATGGAGTAGAGACACTGAAAATACACATATCTCAATACGAGAACAAACACAATTGATAGAATTTCATTGTTTTTTAGTACGTACTGCAATTTTTAAGCAGATAGGTTACTTAGATGAGGAATTAATGAGTCTTGGAGAAAAGGTTGATTTTTGCCTATCAGTGCGTGCAGTTGGTGGGACTATTTACTTTGAGCCAGCTAGTACTGTTATTTATGTATTTCCAGTACCGTTAGAATGGTATGATCTACCCTATTTTTTCTTAAGGTGGAGTGATGCTTGGAATAAAACCTCGCTGAATCATTTCCAGCAAAAATGGGGTTTAGCCAAAGATGCTAAATTTATGTCTATTGGCTATAAGTGGGCAAATCGCCATCGATTAGTTCCTTTAGAACCAATACAAAATTGGCTGTTAAGTCTTTTACCCTGGCAGTTACACTCCAAGACTTACCTAAATTTTCGAGGATTTATTGAAAGTGTACTTACTCGGATATTTGTGAAACGTAAGCGCCAGAAAATCTAATAAATAGGCGAATTTTAATAGTAATAAGACTTACGCAAAACACACGGGGTAGGGGCAATTCATGAATTGCCCCTACCTGAGAATAAGAGTTTTGACTATTATTTGCGTAAGTCTTATAGTCTTGTATAAAGTGGTGGTAGCTCTTGCACTGCTTTACCTAGTTCATAATCCAAGTAAGCATCTGGATTAGCAAATTGCTCTCTAGTCTGCCGAGATTGGACTGGAGAGAATCTAAGGGCAGTTTCATATCTTTTACTTAATTAATACTGATATGGTTTCGCTGCTAAGAGCAATCATTTTGATGGCATTTAGGAGTACTCATCGTATGCAGAGCGACAAATTATTTGACCGTGGCGACAAATAATTTGTCGCTCTACAACAAAAATCGGGATGACTGGATTCGAACCAGCGGCCCCTTCGTCCCGAACGAAGTGCGCTACCAAGCTGCGCCACATCCCGCCATAAAAATGGCATTGTAAATTAAGAATATCACAACCAGTGCCAAATCACAGAATTACATCTATATATACATATACGATCGCTTCACCCAAGGCTTTGCTTGCTACGATTAAATTTGTATAACTCTAGTGGTAAAAGCGGATTGTGACTGTAAAACCAGACTGGTTGCGGGTAAAAGCACCCCAGCATGAGCGCATCGGTAACGTTAAAGACATTTTGCGGGATTTAGCTCTCAATACAGTTTGTGAGGAAGCGTCCTGTCCAAATATTGGTGAATGCTTCAATGCTGGTACTGCCACGTTTTTAATTATGGGCCCGGCTTGTACACGCGCTTGTCCCTACTGCGATATTGATTTTGAGAAAAAACCCAAACCACTAGACCCCACGGAACCTACACGACTAGCAGAAGCTGTTCGTCGCATGAAACTTAACCATGTAGTCATCACTTCTGTAAACCGAGATGACTTATTTGATGGTGGTGCATCTCAGTTTGTAGCCTGTATTGATGCGGTTCGCTCTGTTTCACCTAACACCACAATTGAGGTGCTAATTCCTGACTTGTGCGGTAATTGGAATGCTCTAGAGTTGATTCTACAAGCTGCGCCAGAGGTATTAAACCACAATACGGAAACGGTTCCACGCCTGTATCGCCGGGTGCGTCCCCAAGGAAAGTACGATCGCACATTAGAATTATTACAGCGAACTCGCCAACTTTCTCCTAGCACATACACCAAATCCGGGATTATGGTTGGACTCGGTGAAACTGATGCCGAAATTCGCCAAGTCATGCAAGACTTACGAACCGTAGATTGTGATATTTTGACAATTGGGCAATATCTTCAACCCAGCCAAAAACATTTGCAAGTAAATGAATTTGTCAACCCAGAACAATTTGCTGCTTGGAAAGTATTCGGCGAAGAAATCGGATTTTTACAAATTGTTTCTTCTCCCTTGACAAGAAGCTCATATCATGCTGAACAAGTCAGGGAATTAATGGAACGTTATCCACGCAGCCGATTTTAAATTTTAGATTGCTAACTAAGAGGATTGGGTGATGGGGAGATCGGTGATTAATGACTAATTCAAAATCTGTAGCAATTCTGGGTGCAGGTGCTTGGGGTGCATCTCTGGCAAATCTCGCCGCAGCAAATGGTCATCAGGTGCGCGTGTGGTCGCGTCAAGGTTCCCAAATCCAAGCAGTGTTGGAAGATGCTCAAATAGTCCTATCCGCTATCTCAATGATTGGTGTCAGAGATGTTGCTTCTCAAGTCCAGTCTTTCCCCTTTTCTCCAGAGACAATTTTTGTGACGGCGACAAAAGGCTTAGATCCCCAAACCACCTGTACACCGTCGCAAATTTGGCAAACAGTATTCCCTAACCATGCAGTGGTTGTTTTGTCTGGGCCTAATTTATCAAAAGAAATTCAAATGGAATTACCGGCAGCCACGGTGGTAGCTAGTAATATTCCCACGGCTGCGGAAATAGTGCAGTTAGTATTTTCTTCTCATCGCTTTCGGGTATATACCAATCCCGACCCCTTGGGAGTCGAACTGGGGGGAACACTGAAAAATGTGATTGCGATCGCAGCTGGTGTATGCGATGGTTTACAACTAGGAACAAATGCCAAAGCTGCTTTAGTCACCCGTGGACTCACAGAAATGGTTCGCATCGGTAACGACTGGGGTGCAAAGACGGAAACATTTTATGGATTATCAGGTCTTGGAGACTTGTTAGCAACCTGCAATAGTCCCTTAAGTCGCAATTATCAAGTCGGCTACCAGCTAGCTGGTGGTAAGACACTTCAAGAAACTCTTGCAAATTTACCAGGAACAGCCGAAGGAGTGAACACTTGCCAAGTTTTGATGCAACGAGCCAAGCAACAAAACATTCCGGTTCCCATTACTGAGCAAGTTTATCGGTTACTTCAGGGTGAAGTCACACCTCGACAAGCACTTGATGAACTGATGCTGCGAGATATCAAGCCAGAGTACAACTACTAGTGGTCTGTAAAGTTAACTTTGCTGGGTTACAAGATCCCCGACTTCTTTAAGAAGTCGGGGATCTGACCACATTGAAATTGACGGGTTAGCAGGACACGCAGAGAGTATTTAATAACTTCCCCGCTTTTTCAGCCTCCGTATCGATAGAGTTTTTGCCGTTAATCCTAATCACTTCCTCGATATACATTAGTTCTACTTATACCTGAATAATCCTGAGAAAAAATTGCTAAATCGTCAGGATATTACTTTTGTAGGCATGTAAATGTGACTATGCCAAATATAAAGATGACATTCACTAAAGGATGTTTATACTGTGTTACAAAAGTTACTATTAAAAACCGTCAAGGTTGAAATTTTAACTAAGTAGTTGAAATATTGAAAGCCTAGCTGCCAATTTGCATAGCTATTGGTTAAATCAAAAATTTAGCAGCCGATTCAGTTCAGTAATCCTGTATCCAATAAATCCATTACAGTTAATTTCTAAAAAAATTGTAATGGAATGTTCAACTATGTTAGTTCACCGTAAATCACGGGAACAATAGCAACAGTTGAATAGCTGACCGTAATCTAAGCTGACCGAAATCTATTGTTACCTGGAGCCATTGAGACGATCTTATGCCAGCAACATCTTTTTATGCAGACGCCCCCTACAACACCAAAAAGTCTCGCCAGGCTTTGGACTCGGATCTCACGGTTGATGACAGTGAGTTATCGGTAGATGATCTACAGGAGCTAGAGATTGCTTCTGCTGACAATACTAACTTTGCTGCTGGTACTAACCGCCGGAGTACAGACCTAGTACGCCTATATCTTCAAGAAATTGGTCGGGTTCGCTTGTTAGGGCGAGATGAAGAGGTTTCAGAAGCTCAAAAAGTCCAGCGTTACTTGCGGATGCGGATAGTACTTGCTAAGGCCGCCAAGGAAGGGGATGAAGTGATTACGCCTTATCTTCGGTTAATTGAAGTTCAAGAACGTCTAACCTCGGAACTAGGACATCGGCCGTCTTTGGAAAGATGGGCTGCCACTGCTGACATAATTTTATCTGATCTCAGACCAACTTTGGCAAATGGGAAACGTCGCTGGGCTGAAATCGCCAAGTTGACTGTAGAAGAGTTGGAGCAAGTTCAGTCCCAAGGACTCCAAGCAAAAGAACACATGATTAAGGCCAATCTTCGCCTAGTTGTGTCTGTTGCTAAGAAATATCAAAATCGTGGTTTGGAATTGTTGGATTTAGTCCAAGAAGGGACACTAGGTTTGGAGCGGGCTGTAGAAAAATTTGACCCCACTAAGGGTTATCGCTTCAGCACCTATGCTTACTGGTGGATTCGTCAGGGTATTACACGAGCGATCGCTACTTCTAGTCGCACCATTCGCCTACCGGTTCATATTACCGAAAAGTTAAACAAAATTAAAAAAGCCCAACGCAAAATTGCTCAAGAAAAAGGTCGCACCCCAACTCTAGAAGATTTAGCAACTGAGTTAGAGATGACACCGACCCAAGTCAGAGAAGTTTTGTTACGGGTTCCTCGCTCCGTTTCTTTGGAAACCAAAGTCGGCAAGGATAAAGACACTGAGTTAGGCGAATTACTCGAAACTGACTGTGTAACCCCAGAAGAAATGTTAATGCGAGAATCTTTACAAAGAGACTTGCATCATCTTCTGTCAGATTTGACCAGCCGGGAACGCGATGTAATTTTGATGCGGTTTGGTTTGGCAGATGGTCATCCTTATTCTTTAGCAGAAATTGGTCGCGCTCTGGATTTATCGCGGGAACGAGTCAGACAAATTGAATCCAAGGCTTTGCAAAAGCTACGCCAACCTAAGCGTCGTAACCTAATCCGCGATTATTTGGAATCTCTAACTTAATCAACGTTAAGAGTCATTTGTCATTAGTGAGCCAGTGCGGTCTTGGGGGTTTCCCCCATGAGCAACTGGCGAACCCGCAGGGTCATTTGTCATTAGAAGAGTAAATTTGACAAATGACTAGGGACAAAGGACTGATTTTATCCCAAGTTAAAAGCCTTTTAGAGGCTTGTAGCAAGTAATTTGCATTTAGTTTTAGAACAGTTTTCCCAGACCTTGGCTCAGATATCTTGAAGATGGGAATCAACTAACCAATTCAAATTTAACTTAGGCAAAATTCAACGTCAAGGGATGCAATCGTTACAAGTATCCTAACTATTAACTGTATGCAAATTAAATGCATTACAGTTTATTAGTTGAATTTTGATCAAGATTTGATGAATTGTTTTTAAATATTTAACATAAATTCTCAATAGGCAATGATTGTTGCAAATTGCTCCCAAGATTTGTTATATTCTCAATTAATGAGCTTTGTTGAGAAATATTAGTATGACTGTCTACACAACTACTTCACTCAAGGCAGAACTGAATGAACGAGGCTGGCGATTAACTCCCCAGCGCGAAACAATTTTACACATTTTTCAGGAACTTCCGCAAGGTGAACACCTGAGTGCGGAGGATCTTTATCAGCGACTAGAAACTGATGGTGAAGGGATCAGTCTGTCAACTATTTATCGGACTTTAAAGTTGATGGCCAGGATGGGAATTTTACGAGAGTTAGAACTGGGCGAGGGACATAAGCATTATGAAATCAACCAGCCCTATCCCCATCATCACCATCACTTAATTTGTGTGAGATGTAACTCAACTATTGAGTTTAAAAATGACTCAATTTTAAAAATTGGGTCAAAAACGGCTCAAAAAGAAGGTTTCCACCTGCTTGACTGTCAAATGACTATCCATGCAGTCTGTCCCAAGTGCCAACGGGCGCTGATGCCGCTTTAGCACTTGGGTGGATGATCAGACGAAACTACTCAAATTGACCGAATAAATGGAATTTTGAGCAGTTCGTAATTTGCTGTTACTAGAGGCTAGCAACGAGTTGGGGACTGATACTAACGACACCAAAGCGGATGCTAAAAGCGTCCGCTCTTAAGATCCTTGAGGCTAATGCCGTAGAATTCTTGAGCCTGTTTAATTGCTTTTTTGGTGTCAGCTGCCATCACACCGTTCAGCTTGCCTTTATAAAAACCCCGCTCCCGTAGTCGCGTTTGGATTTCTAGGGTATTAAATTCGCTTTTGCTAGCAGTATTAACTGAGCTATATAACTTAGCTCTGGTAGTTGGGCCGGCAACTCCGCTTGCTTTCAAGTAGTTTGCTGCCTGGAATCTCCTTACAGCGTCAGCAGTGTAGGGGCCATAGTAGCCATTTGGCTCTCCCTCTAAATATCCTGCTTGGATTAATTGTTCTTGGATAACTCTAACTGGCTCACCGCGATCGCCTACACTGAATTTATCTCGATTGACTGCCTTTTTGGGAGCCTCTTCACCATCACCGATGCCAACTCCCGGCAATTTAGCTAATGTTGCTGGGCCAACAATTCCATCAACGCTTAATTTATAAGTATCTTGGAACCGCTTTACGGCTTCTTCGGTAATTGGGCCAAATATTCCTGTGGCGTTCCCGTAATAAAAACCTGCGACTCTTAAGCGTTCTTGTAAAGCCCTGACATTTTCGCCTTCATCACCCTTAACAAGGTAATTAGAATTACGGCGCTGGGTGGTTGCTGTAGTAGTGCTGGGCTTTGTAGCTTGTGTACTTACAACAGTAGCTTTTTTAGCTTGTCTATTTGTAGTACTGGGCTTTTTAGCTTGCCAGCTTTCTAATTTTTGCAGGGTGTTTGCTCCAACAATGCCATCCACTGGTAAACCGGCAGCCTTTTGGAAGCGCCGCACAGCCTCTTGTGTGGATGCGTCATATACTTGGGTGACAGAAGCTTGGTAAAAGCCTGCTGTTTTCAACTTTTGTTGGAGATTTCTGACAGAAGGGCCTTGATCTCCTCTTTCCAGTGCGATGACGCTACTGACAGCGCCAAGAATAGATAAGGACAGAGCAAGGGGCAACATATACTTCCAAGCCCTACCAGAAAGCCGTTTCCAGTCTGGTGCAGCTGCTTTGTTAAACAAAGAACTGAGAGATACCAATTCACTGGGTGTGCTGTCTTCGTAGGCGAAAGCTAGGTGCAAATACGCAAGATTTTCCATATTTGTTTCCTACACCATTGATTTTTCTTCGATCACTGCTTCAGCTTGATGTACTAGGTTCCTCAAAGCTTCTAATGTTCCTATATTTACATCCTCCCACAAATTGCGCTTATGTGCCTCTAATAATTTTTCAGCAATATCACGCAGTGCATAAGGGTTTTTTTCCTGAATAAATTCTGCCACAACTGGATCGAGTAAGTAAGCCTCTACTATGCCTTGATACATATAATCTTCGACACATTTAGCTGTAGCATCGTAGGCAAATAAAAAATCTACTGTCGCCGCCATTTCAAAAGCACCTTTGTAACCGTGGCGCATGACTCCGGCAATCCACTTGGGATTAACTACACGAGAGCGATACACCCGTGAAATTTCTTCTTTGAGTTGGCGGACTCGTGGTTTAGCGGGTATGGAATTATCACCAAAATAAGTTTCGGGGTTTTTTCCTTGTAGAGAACGCACCGCAGCTGTTAAACCACCCTGAAATTGGTAGTAATCATCGGAATCGAGTAGATCGTGTTCACGGTTATCTTGATTGTGCAGGACAACTTGCATTTTAGACAAGCGTTGTTTGAAGGCTTCGGTATTGGGAATTGGGGATTGGGGACTCTTAAGAGGCAGAGGGGCAGAGGGCAGGGGGCAGGGGGAAGTAATTGCCTCTCCTCTGCTCCCTGCTCCCTGCTCCCCTGCCAAATTTCCAGAAGAATAGGCGTAAGAACTCCAGTTAATGTAGGCGCGGGCTAAATCTTCGTCGTCTGTCCAGTTTTGCGATTCGATTAAGCCTTGGAGTCCTGCACCGTAAGCACCTGGGCGAGAACCAAAGATGCGATAGCGCGATCGCACCACTGCTTCTTCTACACTTAATCCTTGGCTTGTCCACAAATTAGTCTCTTGGCGAACTGCATCCGCTAGAGGATTTTGTTCTGGCGGTTCATCTAAATCTGCTACTGCTGATACCGCTTGATCAAATAAGTCAATTAAGTTGGGGAAAGCATCGCGGAAGAATCCCGAAATCCGTAAGGTGACATCTACACGAGGCCGTCCCAAAATCGCTAGAGGCAAAATTTCAAAATCAACTACTCGCCGCGCTGCACCATCCCACACAGGTTGAACTCCGAGTAAAGCCAAGGCTTCGGCAATATCATCACCGCCTGTTCTCATGGTGGCTGTTCCCCACAATGATAAACCTAGTGTTTTGGGATACTCGCCATTTTCCTGAGTGTAATACTCAACCAGGGTTTCAGCAGCTTTTCTACCGATATCCCAAGCTGTCTCTGTGGGAATGGCGCGAATATCGACAGAATAAAAGTTTCTCCCGGTTGGTAGAACTTCTGGGCGGCCGCGTGTAGGTGCGCCAGATGGGGCACTGGGGACGTATCCGCCATCAAGTCCGTGTAGTAAGTGGGTGATTTCTTGATCGGTTTTTTGTAAGGCGGGAAGGAGGCGATCGCGTATCCAGTTAAGGACAATGGGGAGTGGGGAGTTAGGAGTTCTAAATTCTGAATTCTGAATTCTGAATTCTGAGTCCTGATTTATTAATTGTTCTACTAAGAGGGCGGCGTGTTCTTCTAGGACTTCGACGATATCGCCGAGGGTGCGGCATTCTGTGCCATTGACTAGCGAATATTCACCACTAGGCATTGACAAATCGGCTGTGAGGGGATCGAAGTCTAAATTCCAATCTTGAGCGATCGCACGGGTAATACCTGAAGAATGGCGATTGGGAATGCGAGCGATCGCTACTATTAAATCTCGTAGCTGCCTTCCTTGGGGACATTGCCCAAAAATGTGCAGCCCGTCGCGGATTTGGGCTTCTTTCAATTCACAAAGATAGCCGCCGATGGAATTCAAAATTAAGGATTCAGATTTAAAAATTTCTGTTTCGTTTTGGATTCCTAAATCTAGATGGAGATTTTCTTTGATTACCAGTTCGTGGATGCGATCGCGAATTACTGGCAAACGTGAAGGATCTAAACTGTCGGCTTCATAATACTCATCAATTAAGTTTTCTAACTGTTGCAAAGAACCGTAGAGTTCTGCACGAGTCATTGGCGGCGTTAAGTGATCTATAATCACCGCTTGAGCGCGACGTTTCGCTTGGGAACCTTCACCAGGATCGTTGACAATAAACGGGTACAGGTGGGGAAGTGCGCCAAAAGCCACTTCTGGATAACAATTGCTCGATAAAGCCACACTTTTACCGGGTAGCCATTCTAGATTTCCGTGTTTCCCTACATGAACTACAGCATCAGCACCAAAAGTTTCTCTAACCCAATAATAGAAAGCTAAATAAGCATGGGTTGGCTCTAAATCCGGCGCATGGTAATTCAAACTGGGGTCATTATCATAACCTCTTGCTGGCTGAATTCCCACAAAGACGTTGCCGAGTTGAATTCCGGGAACGGGGATAGAGGCAGGGGGGCAGGGAGCGGGGAGCAGGGGAGAAGAGTTTTCACCTTTGCCTCCCGTACCTTGCCCCATTTCCCACCTTTCACTAATACCTTGCTGAACTGCTGGCGGTAATGAAGCGAAATACTGTTGATAGTCTTCCCAAGAGACACTTTGGTGTACTGGAAGCGATTCTTGGCCTTCTGGATCATTTGTTACGCCACCTGTCAGGCGTTCAATCAACTCATCTCCTTGAGCAGGTGGATTTTCGACTTCATAACCAGCTAGATGTAGAGCTTGCAGGATTTCTACACAACTAGCTGGAGTGTCCAGTCCTACACCATTGGCGAGGCGGCCATTGCGGTTGGGGTAATTTGCCAAAATTAGGGCAATTCGCCGTTCTTGAGGTGGTTTGGAACGGAGACGCGCCCAATTTGCTGCTAGTTTAGCAACGAACTCGATGCGATCGCTGACTGGTTCATAAACTACCACATCTGTCTCTAAATGAGGATTACGAGTTTGTACTGTTTTAAAAGACACAGCACGAGTAATAATCCGCCCATCTACTTCTGGTAACGCCACATTCATCCCAATATCGCGGGGAGAAAGCCCTTGAAACTGTGACTCCCACTGCTCAATTGATCCCCCACTAAGGATTACTTGCAACACAGGCACATCTAATTTTTCCCATAGTTCAGTTTGGGGTGTTTCGCTTTCCAACCGTGCTAGAGAAAAACTGGTGGTGTTCAGCAGTACAGCGATTGATTCAGCTTCTTTGGGTTGGAAAAACTCACTCAACTCCGCTTGGACATCGGGTTCACGCAATGAAGAAACAAATACTGGCACTGGTTGTAAATTTTTCTGTACCAAGGCTTGGCATAAAGCATCAATTACTTTAGTGTTTCCGGCTAAATAATGAGCGCGGTAGAAGAGGATGCCGATTTTGGGGATTGGGGATTGGGAATTGGGGATTGGGAATGGGGAATGGGGAATGGGGAATGGGGAATGAGGTTCCGAAGTCGATGAACCGAGTTCGGAAGCGGATGAACCGAGTTCCGAAGTCGATGAGCCGAGTTCCGAAGT
>NZ_JAYGHE010000016.1:58474-121408 GCF_034931145.1 Nostoc sp. UHCC 0252
CGATGAGCCGAGTTCCGAAGTCGATGAACCGAGTTCCGAAGTCGATGAATCCAGTTCTAACTCTCCCCTGCTCCCCTGCTCCCCTGCCTCCTCTGCTCCCCCACTCCCCACTCCCCATTCATACAATCCCACTCGCGGAACTGAACGGGGTAACGGCGGATTGTATGCAGTTAATAAACAACTATCGGAGATAAATTGCAGAGCATTAACAAAATTTTCTACGCCGCCTTCGCTAAAATACTGCCATATTTGGTTAACAATACCCAAAGGCACGGTAGACTGAGAAATCAAGTCGGGATCAAAAGCGTCGTCCCCTGGCATTACAATGAGGTTTTTACCATTACGTTGCACTATTTCTTGCACTACTTCTAAGCCATAACTCCAGTAAGAACGTCCTCCTAACAAGCGCAAAATAATTACCTGGGCAAGTTCTAAAACTTGCTCTCCATAAGTATCTATGCTTAACTGTTGCTGCAATTGCAACAGATTGGCGACTCTTAAAGCAGGAAAGTGTGCAGGTAATTTCGTAACCGCAGCTGCCAAAGTTTGAATGTCGGTATCAGCAGCCGTAATCAACACGAAAGGCGCTGGAGTTTGTTCTAGAAAAATTAAACCCTCTGACTGATTCCATCCACCCGATGTGCTACTTATACGATGCATAATGCTGTGTTACCGTTTTAAACTATTGGTTATTACACGATCAAAACAAACTTTTTCCCTGCATTTAGCTCCCTCTTACCAGTAATGATTAAAAATGCTTAGTTCTCCTGATTTGAGCTTTTCTCGAACCTTGCCTATTGTTGTATTTAATCAGCTTGGGGAATTGTTAGGACAGATGGCTCAAACAGTGGGAAATGCCACTCTGGTACTGACAGAAGCTGTCTTGGCGCGGATTTGCACACCTGTGGAGTGGCAAAGACAAAGGTTTACGTTGGTGGTTTCTGAGCAGTTTAGTGTGCTGTTGCTAGGAAATTTTGAAGAAGAGGAGCAGGGGAGCAGGGGAACAGGGGAGCAAGAAATTGATTCAGCGTTGAATGTGAGATTGACATTTAATTTAGAGGCGATCGCTTCCTTTATTCACGAATTGAGAGATTTGTTTGAGTGCGATTCTTCCACTCACCAAAATCTCGAACGCTATTGCCAAATTATTGGCCCTAATGATGCCACACTCCAAAGTCAATTCTCGCTGTTGTTATTAGAATATCTTTTAACTCAGCCAAACCAAGAAATAATAGCACCTCCAAGCCCAATTGCGCCGACGGTTTATATTTGCCAGCCGGTGGAAGATGCCTTAAAAAAACAGATTTCTCAAGAACGGCTGTTGAATCAGGTAACAACGCAGATCCGTAAAAGCCTAGATTTGCCAGTGATTATGGCAACGGCAATTACACAAGTGCGTGAGTTTCTAGAATTAGACCGATTAGTAATTTATAAATTTGAAGGTTCCAAAGTCAAGACTCAACAATACCAGTCTTCTACAGATGAGGATAACGGCAAACGTTCAACTTCTATCTCAGTAGATAATCAACTACTAGAAGATTACCAACACTATGGCGGTTATATTATCTACGAAGCCCGTGCTACAGATGTCATTACCTGCGTGTTGAATTACACAGAAAAAAATTGTTTTAGGCAAACCTCCCAATGTTGGGAAAAATATCGTCAAGGTTTTACCTTGGCTGTGGATGATGTCGAAAAAACTTATGCTTTGGAAGAGTGTTTGTTGAATTTTTTAAGGGAAAGCCAGGTTAGGGCTAAGTTGGCAGCACCAATTATACTTGAGGATAAACTGTGGGGTTTGCTGATTGCTCATCAGTGCAGTGAACCTCGACAGTGGATTGATAGCGAAAAAAACTTGTTGACTTCCATCGCGGAACAATTAGCGATCGCAATTCACCAAGCTGAGTTAATGCAAACCCTCACCCAAGAAAAACAAACTCTCGAACAACGAGTAATTGAACGCACAATCGGACTACGTGATGCCCTCCTCGCCGCCGAAGCTGCTAGCCGCCTCAGAAGTGAATTTCTTGCTACCATCAGTCACGAATTACTCACACCTTTAACCTATGTAATTGGGATGTCGTCTACCTTGTTACGCTGGCCTTTGGGGGAATTGAGTCAACGACAACGCGATTATCTGCAAAAAATCCACGATAGTGGAGAACATTTATTAGGAATGATTAATGACATCCTCGATTTATCGCAAATCGAAGCTGGGAAAACGGCTTTAAATATTTCAGAATTTTCTTTGGTGAATGTTGCCGAAAATGCTATAAAGTCATTGCAAGAAAAGGCAATCAGCGAACAAATTAATCTCAACCTTGATTTGCAAATCGATCCCAGGCGCGATCGCTTCATCGCTGATGCAGAACGAGTAGAACAAATTCTCTGGAATCTGTTAACTAATGCGATTAAATTTACCCCTGAAAGTGGTAGTGTTACCTTGCGCCTTTGGGTGGAAGATGATACAGCTATTTTTCAAGTGGAAGACACCGGGATTGGTATCCGCGAAGAACAGTTACCATTATTATTTGAAAAATTTCAACAACTCGATACACCCTATCGCCGCCGCTACGAAGGTACTGGACTTGGATTAGCTTTAACTAAACAACTTGTAGAACTCCATCGAGGTCGAATTGAAGTAGAATCAACCATCAGTATTGGCTCTATTTTTACCGTGTGGATACCAACTCAGGCAATAAAAGCGCTCAGTGAAAAGTCTGCTGGGTAAGGGTGGCAATATTTACCAAAGAATTGGGTCTAAAGCCCCGTGCTTCACGCAATGCTTTAAAGTAATGAGTAATGAATAATGAGTAATGAGTAATGAGTAATGAGTAATGAGTTATGGATATTTACTTCTTGCTTCTTGCTCATTACTTTTTACTTCTTACTCATTACTTATTAATGAGTGGATGAAAAATGGCATTTATTTCTTACTT
The DNA here is from genome assembly GCF_034931145.1 of Nostoc sp. UHCC 0252. Taxonomy (NCBI): domain Bacteria; kingdom Bacillati; phylum Cyanobacteriota; class Cyanophyceae; order Nostocales; family Nostocaceae; genus Nostoc; species Nostoc sp. UHCC 0252. Next base: position 61,414 of record NZ_JAYGHE010000016.1, read on the forward strand.
ATTACTTCTTACTCATTACTTCAGAATCACCGCGCCTTTAGGTCGGTGAGGATGTCAAATTTCTGGCTGTACCCTTAAAAAATGCCCTAGCCTTGGAATAGAATTGCAAGGCTATACAGCACACAAAGCGGGGATTGTCAGATATAAATAATCACAAAACTGGGTTTCTGACAATTTCTATTCTCCCTACTATTTCTATATTCTTTCGCTGGCAATTTTCTGAAGGTATTCGATGCGTTGCTGAATATTTTTGATATATGCTTCCTTACCCATCAGTATTTCTGATTGGGCAAGTTGTTTAACTAAAGTTGCCCCAGATTGCCCCAGTTTACCTTTATCAGTTGTTTTCAATGCTTCTTCGAGCGCTTCATACCACAGTTCATTTTTGGCATAATGATTTACGCTTGCTGGAATGCTAGTAAATTGTTTGTTAGCAAGTGATTCATTATTAATGACGGTAAATTCTGCACGTCTAACAATTAAGTCGTTTTCGCAGTCAATTGCGATTTGCCATAGATATGTTTTACCCGTTGTGAGTTTGGGGTAATCGAGGGGAAGTTCTAACTTGTTAATCCCGACTATTGTCGGTATTTCTTTAACTTTGCCAATTTGTTTAAGGTTGTTAGCTGAATCCAATTCAGCCAATCGGAATCGCACATTTTGGGAATCTGACATATACCAAGCGAACATCGGCCGAGTGGAACTGGTTTTACCAATATATGTCTGAGGTGCAAGCTGTGTAATTGGGATACCGCCATTACTTGGGCATCCACGGGAACCACCCGCACGGGAATTTTCGCTAGCTGGTTTGCGATCGCGTGGTTTAAACTCAGCAAATGCTGGGACTGCTGTCATGAGAAAAACCACACCCACAAGAAAGCTTGTAAGTCTGCGGTTTTTTTGCCAAAATCTGAGATGTTGATGACTCATCATAAATATTGTTGATTGTAGGATTATCTAAAATTTGGTTTTACTGTTTCTTCTATGGTAAAGCAACTAACCTGATTATACCACAGAGTTTACTACATTGTGTAACATTAGCATTGGTGGTAAATCTTACTTAGTTCTAGAGAATCATGCTTTTGTATAGTTTTTTGTACTACTAAAGCAATGCAAAATGTGGGAGCGAAGAACGAAAGCCTTTCCCTGTAGGCTTTAAAAGTTGTTAAGTGACAAGCTTTAGATACAGGGTTCCGGTTTTATTCTTGAAATTACTTGGCTTAGTAGGCAAGAGACAAAAGGATTATATAATATTCAGGTGTACCGAGTTTTTTTTAAATCAAATACAGTGTATTTAAAGTCAATTAAGGTATAAAACCTAAATCTTAAAGCCTGGCGTAAAGCCCGTTTACCTTCTGTTAGCGTAGCGAGGCGTAGCCCATTCAGAATTCTGAGTTCTGAATTCTGAATTCTGAATTCTGAATTCTGAATTATGTTTTAGGAAAGAGCCGATAGAGCCGTTCTTTGTGAAGTTTCCAACTAAGTTCGCAGATAGTCCCACGAGGGAAAAGTGATTCACGTCGAAAGTCTCCTTTTAATTGTTGAGCAAGTATTTTAGAATCCTTTGTACCTTTATTTTCTAGTTTTGATGTAATTCCTGAACCATTATCTTTCACTGATAATTTATATTTATTTAAACTATAAACGCCTGATGCTTCTACACGCTTGACTCCTTGGGCATGTTTGCCAACATTACACAACGCTTCTTCTAAAAAGAGACAAATCCCGCGTTTGTCTTTCATGCTTAAATACTTATCATCAATCGGGTCAAAATTACGCACTTTGACTTTTAATGTTTTAAAGTTTTCAAAGTCTTTACGTTCTAGTGTACTGGAATAAACTTCATATAACAAATCGTGAAGCGGTCGATTCAATTCAATAATTAATCCGCTACCTAAACGCAAAGACTCTTCTGTGGTTAATGCTTCGAGTTTGAGAAACTCGCCAATTTCTCGAATTTCCCGATCGAGCTTTTCAAATTGTCCCAGTAATTGTTCATAAGGGATATCTCTAGCCCGCATGTGCTTTAATGCATAAGCAAGAGTTTGCAGAGGGCCATTATGAATTACAGTAAAAGTGTGTTGAATGGTGTTTTGCCGTTCGTCAATTTGCGATCGCAAAAATTTATCATGGTGGTAAAATGCAAAAGCACTCAAACCTACTCCATTCACAGCTAATATAAGCAAACTCGGTGTTATAGGAATCCATAGACCCCACACCCACAGCATTATATACCCGCAGCTAAATAGACAAAATCCTGCTACACTCACACTCAGTATATTTTTCCAAACAGATTGGGTTAGCCGTCCGATAATAATCGGCAGAACCCCCCAAACCAATATCCAAATGTACTCTTCTATATCTCCCCAACTGTAGATCATTGGGCGATTATCGATTACAGCACTAAGGATGTGACTAATGGCATGAGCATGATAATCTATGCCATAAATTTGACCGTTTAATTTTAAACCGGGGATAGCCGATGTATAAATAATATCACCCGTACTCATGTTGCGGTTGCCAACTAAGACAATGCGATCGCGCAGTAATTTTGCATCCACTTTCTGATTGAGAATATCGCGCAACGACACAACATTAAAAGGTTGATTACGGTTGCGAAAGTTGATTAAAATTGATAGTCCCCCATCATCAACACGAACGTATCCGCCAAAATTCCGAGTAATCCGAGATAATTCAACATCACGAAATCTTATTGTATTCGGGTCTTTTTTTCCAGTTTCTAAGTTAATTCCTTGTACCTTCAAATATTTAGCAACTAACCGTAATGCTAAAGAATATTTATCTTCGTCGATATTATTAGGATTTGGTGTGTATAACAAATAGCGTCGATTTCTGCTATCCTCATCATTAAGTAAATCGACAAATCCAACTCTTGCAGGTGGCATTTTAGGTGGTAAAGTTTCCCCAGGCGGTAAGATTTTTTCAATGCCAATAATATTAGAATTTGCTCGTAATATCTGCGCTAGTTCTTCGCCACCAGGTTGTACAGGAACATTTTTGAAGATATCCAGCCCAATAGCTAGCGGTTTATAAGTTTCCAGCTTGGTGAGTAACTCTGCAATCTTTGTATCTGGGATTGGATATTGTTTAACCCATTCAATATCTTTTTCATCGATACCCACAATCACGACACGTTCATCAGCTTTTTCTAGCGGACGCAGACGTAACATCTGATCGAGAAGCATCCATTCCCAAGATTGCATTCCTCCAGTTATTCTGATCAACATCACCACAACCAGCACTATTATGCCTGGAGGTGCAGCCAGTGACCATAACCCCAATTCTTTCCAAATGCGATTCCAGATTTTTCTTTTCATCTAGCACTCTTCTATCACTCTGGTTAAAGAAAAATCTTAATTAACTTTTAGACAAGAGGCTTAAACTGCTTTAGGAGATTTATTTTCTCACATTATGGCTACAATTATCTCTCTTGCTTGAAAAGTGTTGTTTAGCAAAAAGTACTGCTTTTTCTCTGGAGAGAGTAATGAAAGAGCGATAACTTCCAGATTAATTTTCCGCATATTAGAGACTTCCAAATGAAAAATATCCCATCCCTACGGGACGCTACGCAAACGCTTTAAGGGCAGGGGGAGGGTAAGTTATAATTTATTTTTTGGAGTTCCCTTAATCAATTAAACCTTCTTCACGGGAACGAATTTCGGTAAGGATTCGCATATTCTTGCCGCTTTGCTTGCAGTCTTCAGGATACACCCCCAAAACATCCTGAATCTTTGTCCAGTAAGTGCGAACTACTCGCTCTGATTTATACATGCGATCGGCGATCGCTCTATCTGTCAAACTTTCTTCAAAAGCCAATCGCAACACATCCAACCATTCTGGTTTGAGTTCGATTCCCGTTTTGATATCTTTGGTATGAGTTGCACCCTGAAGGGCTAAATTAACCCGCATTAACATTTCATTTTCGGGTAATCCTTTGTCTGCGATCGCAAACCCTCCTTGATGATTATCAATCTCATGTTTGATGCGAATTAGCGCCTTCACATAACTAGTTTGCACTATGAAATTATAATTAGGATATTCTTGGAGCAAAGTTTGTAACAGCTTAATTCCGGTATCAATTTCTGCTGTCTCTCCTTGCTGATCGGGAATTGATAAATCCATCACAATCAGGTCAAACTGGTGAGATTGAAGTTGAGAAAGCGCCTCTTTTCGACTCTGAGATTTAATAATAGACGCTTCAGGATACTGACGACTCAAGACATCGAGAGTACCGGTCAATATTAATTGATGGTCATCGACAACAAGAATAACTAGTTTTTTTTCCACGGATAAATCTCCTTAAACGTAATGTTTTGTCAAACTTATCTCTACCATATTTTCATCTAAATTCAGTAGAACGATTGGGAAAAACTGAACTATGTTAATAAAATTAAAGTAGGCTCAAATCCTTTTCCCTCCTGCTTTCTGCCCTATTTTGATGATCAATATTCACACCGACTTACTTATAACTTTCTGAAAGAAGCAGGAGGCAGAAGGAACGCGCTTTTTCTGATTACCCCTTTTTAAGAGGGTCGCCGCAGGCGGGGGGATCTTATCCGAACCATATTGAAAGCCTTGCGTAGGCGTAGCCCGTCGTAGACATCGCTTCGTATACAAAAGCTCTAAAATTCAGAAATAGCAAAAGTTTTCCGAGAGTGACACAAGCTGTTTAGTAGCGATCGCCCCTTATGGATGTAAAGAAAGCTTGCGATTTCTTAGGAGAGGGATAAGAGTACTCCAAGTAAAAAAATGCTCAATTGTCATTGCGAGCGAAGCGAAGCAATCGCAAGGGCTGGGATTGCTTCGCTTCGCTCGCAATGACGGGTTTTGGATCATTTATTTTTTGGAACACTCTAACAATCGCACTGATAGTTAGGATGGGGTAAAACTCAAGCTAAAACCTTAGTAAATCAGGTTTCAGGTAAGGTTTTGAGAATTTATGCAATAAATATATTGAATTCGGGTGGTCGTTTCTTGAATTCGGGTAGTCGTTTATTGAATTCGGGTAGTCGTTTCTTGAATTCGGGCGGTCGTTTATTGAATTCGGGTGGTCGTTTATTGAATTCGGGTGGTCGTTTATTGAATTCGGGTGGTCGTTTATTAAATTCAAGCAGTGGTTAAGGTGGGGTAAAACCCAGATTCTTGAACAACTTCAGACTTGTGTGTACACCGTAGCCAATACATACGGGGAGGGTTAGGGTGGGGTGAGGCGGATCGTGATGGGAAGCCAAAGAACTGAATATCACGTCTTGACAAGGGTTTCACGTTAAGTTGACACCAATACATAGCTATGTGCCCCTACAAATTTCTGTACCTCATTATGATTGGGAACCGCTATAACACCAATGCACCCCTGTGATCCCCTACTTATATATGAATATGCTTTTCCGCTCTCATCTATGCAATTAGATAGTTGAAAATAAAACTGTCTGAATGTTTTAATATTACTAATTAGGATACTTTAAGTTTGTTTTGGAAAGTTTCTAATTTTAGCTAACTGGCAATTGAAAGTTATGGAAAATACAGAAAATACATTAGTCGATAAAATCTTCCGTGACAGCGAAGGCAACATTGTTATAGCTGAACCGCCAAATCTACCTCTTATTATTTGGATAGTAACCAGTCTACTTGCTCTAATTTTGACGACTGGCAAAATCAATACACTGTTAGATATACTTGCAAACGGCTCCTTATTTACTTGGGCATGGCTAGAATTATTTCAAGGTGTTAATTATTTCCGTAGAGCGCTCGGTCTATTAGCGTTAATTGGTCTTATTGCATTCAAAGTTATTAATGATAGTGGATTTAGTAGTTAAGCAAAATTATATAGAACTACTGTCTGATTTTTGAATAAGAATTCAGGAGTCAGAATCAAGACGCTTGCGGTTTTAAACGCTGTACTAATCGAAGAAGTAGTACAGTTTTTTGGTGTTTAGGGACAAATACAAAAAGGGGGAAATGTCAGAATTTGCCTGTAAAATAAGTATAAATAGCAGTATACTCAAAATTCGTTACTTCCTTGTCTAATAAGACTGCTACTTTAAGAGAAAATAATTGAGTGCTATTTAACCTTGAGGAGTAAATTTACCATGTCCCATCTGCTAAAAGGCTTCCGGCAGAAATTCTTGCTGAGTATCACTTTTGTAATACTTCTAACTTTGATTAATAGTTTAATATTTCCTGCTGCTACTTGGGCTGCCTCTTCTAGGTTGGGAGTTGATAATGGTTATCTTAGTTCTTGTCCGGCTTCAGATAACTGTGTTGTGAGTCAAAATGCAGATTCTAAACACGCCATCGACCCAATTACTTATCATCGAGATCGAGATGCAGCTAGAGAAATCTTACTAAAAGTTCTTAGCGTTGTCCCACGCACAGAAGTTATAGAACAGACTCCTAATTATATCCATGCTCTTTCTAAAAGCCGCATCTTTAAATTTGTTGATGACGTAGAGTTTTATTTACCTCCCAATGAGTCGGTAATTCATCTGCGTTCGGCATCTCGCGTAGGAGAGTCGGATCTTGGTGTCAACCGCAGGCGTATGGAACAAATTCGTTTAGCTCTCTTGGATTTAAAGATTTGATTTTACTAGGCGTGAGAAGTGCCAATATTATTAAACAAAAAGCCAATTAACCCTTCTATTTCACTGCGATCGCTCTGTACAAGTTCGTAAGTCTGTTGAATAATACAGCAGCAGTTGGCGATCGCGTCTTCATAACCTGCCGCAGATATCGCTCAATTATCAAGCTAAAGTACTATACTTTTTTAGTACATGAGGATTTTGATATGTCGCCCTGGACTAGTCTGATAACTGCTCTGACACTATTGCTCTACTTGGTCATTACAATTAATGTTGGTCGAGCCAGAGCCAAGTATAAAGTACCACCTCCACACATGACAGGAGATGCAGATTTTGAACGAGTGCTGCGTGTTCAGCAAAATACTCTAGAACAATTAGTTTTTTTCTTACCCGCTTTATGGTTGTTCTCTTTCTATGTCAATCCATTATGGGGGGCGGGTATTGGCGCTATCTGGCTTGTTGGCCGAATTGCCTACGCTTGGGGATATTATCAAGCTGCCCAAAAGCGGGCAATTGGTTTTGGCATTAGTTCTATTAGCAGTACGGTGCTGCTTTTGGGTTCGCTCGTTGGCATCATCCTGTCTTTGGTGCAGCCATAAATCATTTGCATTTAGGAGGCGATATTAATCGCGTGTAGTTTTGCGCGACTTTTCAAATAATCGGGCGGACATGATACCATTATGGTCGTGTTGATTGCTGATATCTAACAAACAGCCAGCACGACCATATACCATGTATGCAATCTTGATTTGGAACAGCTTATAACTCTAATACAGCGTTTTCAGGTAAATGAAGTACACAAATAGGGGCACAGCATTGCTGTGCCCTTAAGATTATCTGTACTTAGGAAGTTGCAATCGGCTGTAATAATTCTTGAGCGGATTCCGATTGTTGTTGAAGTCATATTATCGTACTTAGCGATCAATCAATACCAGAGGAAATGGGCTGTAGCACGTGTTTGAGCAACAAATATAGTGGTAGAACCTGGCGTAATGATAAATGTTGCGATTATGAACACAAGCCTACATTTTAAAAATTAGTTATTTTTATTTAAATAATAATTTAAATTTATTTGAAACTTGTCGGGTTGCATTCATTAACAATTTTCCCATATTCTAATTAAATAGAAATTAATCATAGAAAATACTGATGTATTTTGGCAATTTATAAGTAATATTTTACTTATATCTTTTTTAAAGATATTTCTTGTTTAAGATATCTATTATAAATAATGCGTATTAACTCTGTCATATCTGATAATTTACAACTGGCGATTATTCGTCATCCGATCATTGTTAACTCTGAAATTCTGCTTCCAGATGTAATTGCACTAATCAATGAAGTGCCAAGTAATTGTGATGGCTCACCAATCAAAGATACCAATTATTTGATAAACTCAAATAAAGACATAGATAGCATCACATCTCAAGCTACTAGTTGTGTTTTAGTTATAGAAAAATCGCAGTTGCAAGGAATAATTACGCAGCGAGACTTAATTAAACTGACAGCACAAGGCAAGAACTTACAGGAAATCAGCGTTGCAGAAGTGATGACAAAAGAGTTAATCACATTGAAATTAACAGATTTCAAAGATATTTTTACTGCGTTAAATTTGTTGAAAAAACATCGGATTTGCCATCTGCCTATTGTCGGAGAGAAAGGAGAATTTATCGGATTAGTTACTCTTGCTAGTCTGCTGGCAGTTTCGATTCAACAAGCTAGACTCTACAATTATGCACAAGTTAAACTTGCAGAACGCCAAAGAATCGAGGCGGAATTGCGATTAGAGCGTAATTTTATTTCGGCTATTTTGAATTTAGCAGATGCTCTAGTTATTGTACTAGATTCTCAGGGGAAAATTGTTCGTTTTAATCATACTTGCGAACAAGCTACGGGTTACGCATTTGATGAAGTGAAGGGAAGATTTATTTGGGATATAGTGCTATTAACTGACATAAGAGAATGTATTAAAGCTATTTTTCAAAATTTAGCAAATAGAGAATTTCCTGAACGTTACGAAACTTGTTTAGTTACTAAAGATAGCGAACGCCGCTTAATTTCTTGGTCAAACAAGGTTTTACTTAATCAGGATAATCAACTTGAGTATATCGTCTGTACAGGTATTGACATCACTGAGAGTCGAAAAGCACAAGAGGAACTCCAGCAGACTCGCAACTTTTTACAGTCAATGATTAATAATTTACCTGTAGCAGTCTTTGTTAAAGATGCCAAACCAGAAAGTTTTGGCACATTCAAACTTTGGAATCATACCTGCGAACATATTTTGGGCATCACAGCAGAGCAGGCTATTGGCAAAACAGATTATGAATTCTTGTCGAAAGAACAAGCAGACTTTTGCTACCAAAAAGACTTAGAAACTTTTGCTAGCGGTGTACCTGAAGATATTCCTGAAGAAGCTATTGACAGCCCCAGTTTTGGTAAAAGAATTTTACATACAACTAAAATTCCTTTGTATGACAAAGACCAACAACCCGAATATCTGTTGTGTATTTCTGAGGACATTACAGAATACAAACGAGCAGAAAAAAATCTGCAACAAGCAAAAGAGCAATTACAAACTGTTTTAGATGCAGTACCTGGATTTGTTTCCTGGGTAAATTCTGATGGATATTATTTAGGAGTTAATCGCCATTTAGCTGAAAGTTTTAACTTGACTACCGATGCTTTTGTTGGTCAAGAATTGGGCTTTATGGAAAATAGTCCGCAATTTACAGAATTTATGCGTGAATTTTTAACTAGGCAAGGTGTGGCAGATTCTAGGGTGATTGATGCTACAATCGACGGTAAAATATGCAATTACTTGCTAGTCGCTCAAAAATATCAAAATAACACAGCTGCTGTTGCGATAGGAATTGATATTACCAAACGCAAACAAGCTGAAATAGCCTTACAAAGTTTAATAAAAAGTACTGCTTCTACCACTGGACGTGATTTTTTTCCAGCATTAGTTGAGCATATTTCTTCTACTTTAGATGTTCCTCACACTTTGGTAACTGAATTAATTGATGGGCAAGTTCACACTTTAGGATTTTGGTCTGATGGGCAGTTACAATCTAATATTTCCTATGATCCGAAATCAACGCCTTGTGAAATTTTGCTCAAGCAAGGATTTTACTACTGTCCTTCAGAAATTCAGCAACTTTTTCCTCCTGCTAAAAGATGGGTGGCGATGCAAGCCGAAAGTTTTATGGGAGTTATTTTGAGTGATGATTTTGGTCAACCGATTGGCTCACTATATATAGTAGATAAAAAACCCATACCTGACCAACATAAATTTGAAGGAATTCTCAAAGTCTTTGCAGCTAGAGCATCTGCTGAATTGCAACGCCAACGAGCGCAAGAAGCCCTACAAAAACTTAATCAAGATTTAGAACTTAGGGTTAAGCAACGCACTTTAGATTTACAAAAAAGTGAGGCAGAACTCAGGGCTATTTTTAATCAAGCAGCTGTGGGAATTAAACTAGAAACTCTAGATGGTGATTTTATTAAAGTTAATCACAACTTGTGTGAAATTTTAGGCTATAGCCCGGAAGAAATCCTGAAGAAAAACTTTAGAGATATCACACATCCAGAGGATATAAAAACCCATCTCAATAATTTGCAAAAACTAATAACAGGAGAAGTAGAAACATTTTCTATAGAAAAGCGATATTTACATAAAAACGGTGATGTAATTTGGGTAAATTTAACAGTTTCTCTAATTCGAGATCAGATTGGCAAACCCATTTATGTAATTGGGGTAGTTAAAGATATACGTGAAAGAAAACAAGCCGAAGAAAATATTTGTAAAGCTTTAGAGAAGGAAAAAGAACTAAATGAGTTAAAATCTCGTTTTATTTCCATGACTTCCCATGAGTTTAGAACTCCTTTAGCTGTCATTGCTTCTTCTGCTGGAATTTTAAACAGTTTTAGCCATAAATTAGATGAACAAAAAAAGCATAAACATCTCCAGTGTATTCAGACTTACGTTCAACATACTACTCAACTCTTAGATGATATTTTGCTAATTAATAAAGCTGAAGCTGGAAAATTAGCATTTGAGCCAACTTGTATTAAATTGGTAGATTTTTGTCATTCATTAGTGGAGGAAATTCAACTAAGTTCTTCCAGCCATAGCCTAGTCTTCTGTCCCCAGTACTGGGGTAATTCATCAATAGATGATCGTTTTAGAGCTTGGATAGATAAGAAAATTCTGCGACAAATACTGAGCAATTTGCTATCAAATGCTGTCAAATATTCACTAGATGGTAGTAAGGTTAAAATTGATTTATTAATTAAAGATCAAAGCGCAGTTTTTCTAATTCAAGATGAAGGTATTGGTATTTTACCAGAGGAACAGCAGAACTTATTTGAACCATTCTACCGAGCTAGTAATGTTGGTAATACGCCAGGAACTGGATTAGGCTTGGCGATAGTCAAGAAGTGTATAGACCTTCATAGAGGGAGAATTATTCTTGCTAGTCAGGTGGGAATAGGTACAACATTTAGGGTGGAACTACCAGTAATTATAAGCCATGCCCTCAATTGAAAGTATTTAATGTGTTAGTAATCAATAATTTTAGGGAATAATAGCTACGGGATATGATTTAGATTTTAATGTAGTTTAGCAAATTCTCGGCTTGGAGAATATATTATAGAACTACATCTATAGATATAATAATTAAAAACTGATTTATGGCATAATTCATATTCTTATAAAGCTCATTCTTTGAAGGTTATATAAAGCTACTTTACCTAGATTATAATGGTCTATGTTTGGATGTAATATAGGGATTTTTATTTAGATGCGGTACAAAAATATATCACAAGCTGTAGGGACGCTGCACTGCTAGATATTTCGGGTATACCTCATGTAGACGCAAAGCACAATATCATATATAAAAACATATTTGTAAATTTATATTTATTAAATGAACACAATTCTAATCATAGAAGACGAGCCTCAAGTTCGGGAAAATATACAGGAAATTTTACAACTTTCTGATTTTGATACTTTGATAGCTCCAAATGGTCAAGTTGGATTAGAAATTGCCCAACATAAATTACCTGATTTAATTATCTGCGACATTATGATGCCGGAGTTAGATGGTTTTAGTGTATTGTCTGCTCTACGTCAAAACCAAGCAACTATTAATATACCTTTAATATTTGTCACTGCTAAAGCAGAGCGCTCAGATTTTCGTCAGGGTATGGATTTGGGAGCAGATGATTATTTAACGAAACCATTTAGTCCTGAAGAACTACTCAGTGCGATCGCTTCTCGTCTTGAAAAGCACGCTTTGGTTGAGCGCCAAACTCAAGCCAAGCTAGACGAACTCAGAATGAATATTGCTCACTCATTACCTCACGAACTGAATACTCCTTTAAATGGTATTCTTGGTATGTCACAGTTGTTAATGGAAAATTGTGACATCATGCCTAATTCTGAGGAAGTCGAAATTGCAGAATTAATATATACATCGGCAAATCGTTTGAATGCATTAGTTCAAAGATTTTTATTGTATAGCGATTTAGAATTAATAGCTAAAAATCCTGAAAAGATTCGTCAAATTCAAGAAAAAACATATCAATGTTTTGCTAAAAAAACTATTAGTGAAGTTGCTCTCAAAAAAGCTACAGAAAATTGTAGACAAAAAGATTTAAAGCTAGATATCCAAGAATCCACAATACAACTACCAGAAGAAAAATTAATTATCATTATTGAAGAACTGCTTGATAATTCTTTCAAATTCTCTTTACCAAGTAACGAAATTAAAATTATGAGTAAGGTAGAAGGGAATAGATTTAATTTATATGTAATCGATAATGGTAGAGGAATGACAATTGAAGAGATTAATAAAATTGGAGCTTTTATACAGTTTAATCGAAAACTATGGGAGCAACAAGGCTCTGGTTTAGGGCTGGCTATTGTTCAGCATATAGTGAGATTATATGGCGGTGAATTTACAATCGATAGCATTCCTCAGAAAGAGACTGTTATAAGTCTTTGTCTGCCTTGTTAGGGTCTGCTTACATCGTGGCAGAAGGCAGGAGGGCAGATAGCGTGATGGTAATAAAATTACAATTTCAACGAGTGTAGCCCAAGAGTGAAGTGCCCCATCCAATAAAAGCGTTACCAAAGACTAGCCATGCAGCAACCCTTATTGATTTTGTCTTCTCTGTGGCTAGATTGGTTAAATAAAATACTTTTTAACCGCAGAGACAAAAAAGAGACTATTGATAAAGTAAATTTTAAGTAGAGTGTGTTATGGCTTTGCTATTACGTACCGTGTTACATGACGATGCGTTAGGCATTTTGATGAAGTTTTTGATGAGAAATTATCTAAAAAGATGCGCTTAACACACCTTACTATTGTCGCAAGGCTAAAATAGTGTATTACAGAAAAGCAGAAAACATTAATTTAGCTCACCTAATTTCAAGTAGGTTAAAATATATAACTCTTCAGAAGTATTGACATCTTAAGTTTTTCAAGAATTCATCTTGCATATTTTGACAAAACGTTATAAATTAATAGTTTATAGGGGAATAGTCTAACCTATTAGTGTTAAAAAGTAATTCTGCTCAAGTAAATACACTGCGACCAGCTTTAACTTCATACAAACCTTAAACAGCACTGAAGATATGTTTTTGTTTGGTAAAGCAAAGATTATGTAAATGAAACAGAACAATAAATAATCTAAAAATATATCTTGTATGACTGCTTTTAAAAAGCATCTTACTGTTTGCGGTGAAGAATAAAAACTAAAAATTCACCAAAAGAGTAATTGATTATAAGAAAATTAACTACTAATAAAGCTGTATCAACACCAGCAGATTTATTCTTTGTTAGTTAATTTTTTCCAGATTATGTTTGCTATTCAAAGAATTGTTTTTGTTATGCTGAGAATAGCAAAAATTAGAAATGAAGACGCATCTACCACAAATTCACAACCCCTATGGAGTTATTCTGGCGATGCACCTAAATGAATTGGAAACTACTGAAAATTTAAAAGAAGTGGAAGAAGCGTGGCTAACACTAGAAAAATCAATCCTCTACTATCAAGGTCGCCCTGTTGGTACGGTAGCCGCTTATGATTCATCTGTAGAGGCACTGAATTATGACCAGTGTTTTGTTCGGGATTTTGTCTCTTCTGCTTTAATTTTTCTGATTAAAGGTAGAACAGATATTGTTCGCAATTTCTTAGAAGAAACCTTAAAATTACAGCCTAAAGAAAAGGCATTAGATGCCTATAAGCCTGGACGAGGATTAATCCCAGCTAGCTTTAAAGTTGTATCAGACAATGGACAAGAATATCTAGAAGCAGACTTTGGCGAACATGCGATCGCTAGAGTTACACCCGTTGATTCTTGTTTATGGTGGATTATTTTGTTGCGTGCTTATGTAGTCGCCACTGAAGATTTTTCTCTGGCTTATCAACCTGAATTCCAAAATGGTATCAGGTTAATCATGGAAATCTGCTTGGCTAATCGCTTTGATATGTACCCAACGCTATTGGTTCCAGATGGTGCTTGTATGATTGACCGTCGTATGGGCATTTATGGGCATCCTTTAGAACTACAAGTTCTCTTTTACATGGCATTGCGTGCGTCTCGTGAACTACTAATTTGTCAAGGAAATTCTGATATTGTTGAAGCCATTGATAATCGGTTGCCTCTTTTGTGCGCTCATATTCGCCAGCATTATTGGATAGACATTAATCGCCTGAATGAAATTTATCGCTTCAAAAGTGAAGAATATGGCAAAGGCGCTGTGAATTTGTTCAACATATATGTAGATTCTGTTCCTTATTATGAATTAGATAAGTGGCTACCAAAAAAAGGTGGTTATCTAGCGGGTAATATCGGGCCATCGCAGCTAGATACTCGCTTCTTTTCACTCGGCAATTTAATGGCGATTATTTCAGATTTAGCCACCGAAGAACAGTCACAAGCGATTATGAATCTCATTGAGAAACGATGGGATGATTTAGTGGGAGATATGCCGATGAAAATTTGTTTCCCAGCTTTGGAACATGAAGAATACAGAATTGTAACGGGATGTGACCCTAAAAATATCCCCTGGTCGTATCATAATGCTGGTAGTTGGCCAGTTTTGATGTGGATGTTGGCAGCTGCGGCTGTGAAAACTAATCAAATAAGTCTTGCACAAAAGGCTATTGAAACTGCTCAAGGACGGCTCAGTACAGATCAATGGCCAGAATATTACGATGGTAAGAAAGGGCGACTAATTGGCAAACAAGCTCGGAAATATCAAACTTGGACAATTACTGGATTCTTATTAGCAAAAGAACTGATGGCAAACCCCACTTATTTACCATTAATCAGCTTTGGTAAATTATCAGCAGAACAGGTTTCTAGAGCGTGTGAGTTTGAAATTGCCAGTGTAGACTCGTATAATTCGTAATTCGTAATTTGTAAAGAGTTGGGAGTTAGAATACAAAAGCCTTCTGACTCCTGAATCAAGTTTCCATGACAAACCCCCGTCAACTAGCTTTTATCGCCCTGCGAGATGTTCACAAGGGGGCTTATGCCGATGTTGCCCTAGATAGAGTGCTGCAAAAAGTCAGTTTGGCTGATAGCGATCGCCGTTTGCTGACAGAATTGGTTTATGGGAGCGTCAGAAGGCAGCGCACTCTTGATACTCTTATCGATCAACTTGCCAAAAAGAAATCTCACCAACAACCCCCAGACCTCCGCACCATCTTACATTTAGGTTTTTACCAGCTGCGCTATCAAGAGCGTATTCCCGCTTCAGCTGCTGTTAATACCACCGTCCAACTCGCTAAAGAAAACGGTTTTTCTGGACTCACGGGTTTTGTTAACGGTCTATTACGACAATACATTCGCCTTGCAGAGAAGATAAAGGGTGATCCGTTACAACTTCCAGAAAATCCAGTAGAATATTCTGACTTTTCACCGGATTTAGAAAACCTCTCTTCAAACCTCTCCCCTACAAGGGGAGAGGCTTTGAATTCTCCCCCTTCCCTAGCAGGGAAGGGGGCTGGGGGGTTAGGTTTCGCGTTAACTTTTCCAAATAATGTGAAAAGTCAGGTGGAACGCTTGGGTATTTTACACAGCTTTCCTGACTGGATTGTTCAAGTCTGGTTAGAACAACTGGGTTTGACTGAGACAGAACAATTGTGTGAATGGATGAATCAATCACCAACAATTGATTTGCGTATCAACCCGCTTTGTACTTCCATCGAGGAAGTTGAGGTAGCTTTGCAATCTGTTGGTATTTTGGTGAGGCGGATTCCTCATTTACCTCAAGCTTTACGATTTATTGGCAATACTGGGTCAATTCAAAAACTACCTGGTTTTAAAGAAGGTTGGTGGACTGTACAAGATAGTAGCGCCCAATTGGTAGGCCATTTGCTCGACCCCCAACCAGGTGAGGTGGTAATTGATGTCTGTGCCGCACCAGGGGGTAAAACAACCCATATTGCTGAGTTAATGGCAGATAAAGGAAAAATTTGGGCTTGCGATCGCACTTCTTCTCGTCTTCGCAAACTCCAAGAAAATTCTCAACGGCTAAATTTACAATCTATTCAAATTTACACTGGTGACAGCCGCCATTTCAAGCAATTTCAAAACACCGCAGACCGCGTATTATTAGATGCTCCATGTTCTGGATTGGGAACCATGCACCGTCATGCCGATGCTCGTTGGCGACAGACACCAGAATCCGTCCGCGAACTTTCGGTGCTGCAAAAAGAATTGTTAACACATACATCAACTTTTGTCAAACCTGGTGGTGTACTAGTTTATGCCACCTGTACATTGCATCCAGCAGAAAACGAAGAAATAATTTCGACATTTTTGGCTGAGTCACCTAATTGGCAAATTGAGTCTCCAAGAGGCATTGAGCTACCTAATTCTGCATATAGCACGCCTCAAGGTTGGTTTAAAGTCTGGCCCCATAAACAGGACATGGACGGCTTTTTTATGGTGCGCTTAAGAAAAACCAATAATTCCGAGTGAATACTGTTTGGGATTGTACGATTTGATGGTGGCCTGAATCTACCAGAGGAGGCAGCAATGGTTACCCCTTCCAATGTCAAAAACTTAGTTAAAATCCTGATTGGAGCCGCCTGGATTGATGGCAGAATCCAACCAGAAGAACGGCAATATCTCCGTGAGATAGCTCAAGCAAAAGGTTTGGCTAACGATCCAGAAATTAAGCCTTGGCTATACGAATTCGTTCCTGTACAGCCAAAAGAATGCTATGACTGGGTGCGGGAGTATTTGGGCGATCGCCCCAGCCTTGAAGATTGTGAAAATCTGATTGAAGCCATCAGTGGCTTAATTTATAGCGATGGTGAAGTTGCCGTCGAAGAAGCTAGACTCTTGACGGAATTGCAGGATATAACCAAGCCGAATGATTTAAATCAACCGGCTCACACTAAACTTCTCAAAAAAATTCAAAAGCTTTACCGTCGTTGGGTTGACGTACAAAACTAATCATAGTCAAAAGCCTATAGTTAATAACTAATGACTAATGACTAATGACTAATCACTAAATTATGACTTCGGATCACCCAGACCCGGAGTTTCTTCTTTATCAACTTTAGGTACAAAATCAGGACGCTCTTTGCTTTCCCAACCTGCGGGGCGTTTCGAGTTGTACCAAGCTATTGAACCAATGGTTACAGCAGCAATAAAACCAACGACATAGACCAAGGTGAAAGCAAAGGGAAACTGACCACCACCTGTTGCAACTGAATCTGCTGCCTGCATGAATATATGCATGATTATATTCTCCAATGTTAAGTAACACTACTTGACACACTATAGAATGAGCGTATCACTTAACATCCCTCTGGAGTTTAGTTTCAGCAACTTCATATTGCATAGAAAAGAGGATGGGGGGCAGGGAGCAGGGGGCAGGGGGCAGGGAGCAGGGGGCAGGGAGCAAGCGGACAAGGGGTGAGAACTTGAAACAAGTCTTTCCCCAATTCCCAATTCCCACTCTTAATTAATTAGAAGGTCTAAGTCTATCCCGCCAGGATGGTTGTGGTGATGAAGAACCTGAACTATTGTCACCAGAAAAAGCTCGCCGAGTTCTTCGAGGTGGGGGAGAATCAGATTCTACTCTTCTAGAACGCCGCCGGGAAGTAGATGATTCTGAAGAAGAGTTGCTAGAAGTTGATTCTTGGCTGCGATCGCGCCTTCTCCGTCTTGGGGTAGAATTTCCTGATTGCTGTTCTTCTTGAGAATAACTCCTCCTCCTTCTACGTCTCCTAGATGAACCACTCTCCTCAGAATTTCTAGCGCTTTCTCTTTCTGAGTCATCATTAGAAGAAATAGAACGATTCAGTATTTGCTTCGGCTTGATGGACTGGGCTTTGATAGTGCCTTTGCGACCTTCTAACTTGGGTCGTTTGGGAAACTTTTCGACAGGCATCTCCTCTACCGCTTTTTTCATAAATTCGCGCCAGGTGTAAGCCGCGCTGCCACTACTACCGTATGTGGGACGGTTATCATCATTACCTAGCCAAACCCCTGTTACCATCTGGGGAATGTAGCCAATGAACCATAAATCACGGGCTTCGTCGGAGGTGCCGGTCTTGCCAGCAACGGGTCTATTACCTAATTGAGCAGGGGCACCAGTCCCCGCTTCTACTACGTTGCGTAGCATCCAAGTCATGATGGCGGCACTGTCAGCGTCAAGTGCCCGTTTAGACTTGAAGTTCGCTGACCAGATCACCTTGCCCTGACGGTTAAGGATGCGGGTAATACCATGAGGCTCTATGTGCAATCCCTGAGTTGCAAAACTGCCATAAGCGCTGGTCAACTCTAGCAGATTTACTTCATTCGAGCCGAGAGCCAAGGAATAGGTAGGCTTTAGTTCCGATTTTATCCCCATATCATGGGCAAGTTTGATCGTTGGCGTAAATCCCACATCAATTAATGTCTTCACCGCAATAATATTAATGGAGCGGGTGAGGGCATCTCGGATGTTCATTGAACCCCGAAATCTTTCGCTATAGTTTTTCGGTTCGTAGCCGTCTACTACAAAGGGTGCATCTTGGTAGGCATCGTAGGGGCTTTTACCGCTAGCGATCGCAGTGGCATAGACAAACCCTTTAAATGTCGATCCTGGCTGCCTCTGTGCCTGTGTAGCCCGATTAAACTGGTTTTTACTAAAGTCTTTACCCCCGACCATTGCTTTAATTTCACCGTTCCGGGGGTCAATGGCAACCATTGATGCTTGCTTAAAGTTCTCCCAGCGCCCTTGATTTCGCAGCGTTTTGGCAACTGCCTCTTCTGCGACTTTCTGCCAAGCCGGGTTGAGCGTGGTTTCCACTACTAATCCGTCACTTGCCAGCACCTTAGCAGAAACGTACTTCGGCAATTCTTTTTGGATGTAGCTGGTAAAGTAGGGTGATTCTACTTGCACTCGCTTAGGTAAACTGCTTTTGAGGTTTAATGGTTCCTGAAGGGCTGCTTGCCTTTGCTCTGGTGTAATTACTTTATCTTCTTGCATCCGTTGCAATACCAGATTTCTTCGCCGCATTGCCGCTTCTGGGTTTTTGTCTGGGGCGTATAAGCTTGGCGCAGGCGCTAATCCAGCAATCGTTGCCATTTCCGCAAGAGTAAGCTGGTCTGGGGATTTACTAAAGTATACCCAGGCGGCATCTGCCACACCATAAGCTCCACCTCCCAAATAAACCAGATTCAGGTAACGCTCTAGAATCTGATCTTTGGTTAATTCATGCTCCATTTTTTGGGCTAGGCGGACTTCCTTGAGTTTGCGCCAGATTGTCTGTTCTTGTTTCAAAAAGAGAATCCGCGTTAACTGTTGGGTGATGGTACTACCACCTTCTACCACACCTTGCGATCGCAAATTATTCAAACCCGCTCTGACAATCCCTTGCGGATCAACTCCGTTGTGTTGCTGAAATCTTCTATCTTCTGAGGCAATGAAAGCTTTTTTTAAATTATCTGGTATTTGTTCCAGCTTTAGCTGTTCTCTGGTTGCTTCACCTTGTTGTTGTAATATAGTTCCATCAGCAGCTTTGATGGTCAGTGTTTGCTCTCTCAGCACAGCATTTAGCTCGGTCTGATTTGGCAAAGTGCGGTCTATTACACTGATGCCATAGATGAAGGCAACTATCCCACTACCTACACCCAAGCCTGCCCAAAACCATAAGCGACGATAGAGTGGTTTACCGCCAGTTGCCTGATTGGCCTTCATCCTAGATGGTAAAATTTTCATTTGCTCAGTAACTGCCTCGCCTGCGCCAGATGTGCCGGTGGTAAGCTTCTCATTTGTTCCTCCTTGTCCAGAGTCACTCAAATTAGTTGGTCTTCGCTTGAACCAGGAGGTAAGCTTCCCCACGTCAGTTCCTCGCTCAAAGTAGTAACTATAATAACCACCATCAATCAACTTTGGGGTTATGAGACTACCTCTGTGTTAGTATAATATCCTATAAATAATTAACTAAATTCGCCAAAAAATAATGTTTTTTAGATTTAGTGAATTTAGTTTTGTAAAAACACTGCAATTTTACTAATTATTCGGAATATGAAGCTATTGGCATTTGCTGGAAGAGTGCAGCGAAGTATCCGCAATAGCTAGAAAACAGCTTATTTCAGGAGAGTATGATGCCTGGGTTGGACTACGCCTACACTAAGCCCAGAAGAAGCGCTATTGCCCTTGGTAGTAATATCGGCGATTCCCAGACAATCTTAGAAGCAGCGATCGAAACTTTAGCCCAAACACCGGGTATTCTCTTAGAAGCCAGATCCAATTGGTACCAAACCAAAGCTGTAGGGCCGCCACAGCCAGATTACCTAAATGGCTGCGTCACATTGCAGATAGAAATGCTACCACAGCAGTTATTAGAAATTTTGTTAGGGATTGAGCAACAATTTGGGCGGGTGCGTCAAGAACGCTGGGGGCCACGCACCCTAGATTTAGATTTGTTATTATTTGATGACTTTATCGTGGATACACCAAATCTCCAGATTCCCCATCCCCGAATGCGGGATCGGGCCTTTGTGTTAGTGCCATTGGCAGAAATTGCCCCAGATTGGATAGAACCAGTATCCGGGTGTGTTATTAAAGAACTGCTGAAAGAGGTAGACTGTTCTGATGTACATTTATTGATGGGCAATTAAAATTACCATCCTTAAAAGCAAAAGAACGCTGATTTCGCCTCTGTATTCACAGATAATCAGATTTTACTATGCCATTAGGTAGAGAATTACCACAACTACTAAAGCAACGCTTGTTCTATAAAGGACGCAAGTTTGATTTTGAAGTCAATCGCTTGCGTTTGCCTAATAAATCGGAAGGAGAATGGGAATGTATTCGTCACCCTGGTGGCGCTCTAGCTGTGCCGATAACACCAGAGGGTAAACTCGTGCTGGTGCGTCAGTATCGTTTTGCAATTCAGGGACGGATATTAGAATTTCCGGCAGGAACTTTGGAAGTAAATGAAGAACCTTTAGAGACAATACAACGGGAAATTCAAGAAGAAATTGGCTATAGTGCCCAAAAATGGGACAAATTAGGCGAATTTTTTCTAGCACCTGGTTATTCTGATGAGATTATTTATGCTTTTCTGGCGCGAGATTTGGAAAAGTTGGAGACACCACCACCACAAGATGGAGACGAGGATATCGAAACTGTATTTATGACTCCCGAAGAATTAGAGAAAGCTATTCTCGAGGGAGAGCCGGTAGATGCTAAATCAGTTTCTAGCTTTTTTCTGGCGCGTCCGTTTTTAATTTAATACCCTTATGCTGCTAGAGTTAGCGATTGCAGATGCTTACGGTGCAGGTTTTGAATATGCTGATGAGATGATCGTTAACAACGATTTGAGTCGATACGTCAAACATCCGCGTTTTCGGCTCAATCCTGGCAGCTACACTGACGATACCCAGATGAGCATTGCCATTGCTGAGGTGATTGTTGCTCAATCACCGTGGACACCAGAAGTTTTAGCCGATAGTTTCGTTAGAGCCTTCAAACGTGACGAGAGAGAAGGTTACTCTCGAAGCTTTTACCATTTTCTGGGAGAAATTCAGGATGGGGAAGAATTTTTAACGAAAATTAACCCTGATAGTGACAAAAGCGGGGGTGCAATGCGTGCAGCGCCCATTGGCATCTATTCGACACCAGAAAAAGTCATTGAAGCGGCAACAATTCAAGCGGCAATTACTCACAATACACCCGATGGAATCAATGCTGCCGTTGCTGCTGCTTTGATGTCGCATTATTTCATCTATCGACTGGGAGCAAAACGCAAATTAGGGCAATTTCTGAAAGGTTATGTATCTGGAGAGTGGAATAAGCCGTGGGAAGGTAAAGTAAAGTCCAAAGGCTGGATGAGTGTCAGAGCAGCGATTACTGCGGTGATGCGAAATGATAGTATGAGCGAACTTTTACAGGATTGTATCGCTTTTACCGGGGATGTAGATACAGTAGCTGCGATCGCCCTGGCTGCCGGTTCTTGTAGCGAAGAAATTACACAAGACATTCCCGATCATCTTGTTACAGGGTTAGAAAATGGAGCTTACGGTAGAGATTATCTCATAGACTTGGATAAGCAGTTAATGCAGCTTAAAAAAGTCCGCTAACTTTCTGTTGCTTGCATAACTCTACTATCAATCGGCAGTGAGAAATCACGCGACCATTCATTCCAAGAACCAAAATAATTTTTGGCAAAAATTCCTGCTTCTTCAAGGGCTATCAATGTATTAGCAGCCCTTGAACCCTTAAAGCAGTAAATGTATACAATGGACTCTGAAGTAATACCTACAGACTGACAAATTTCGAGAATTTCATTTGGCGAACGGAACGTGGGGATTTCCGATTCAGAATTCATTAGTCGATGCCATTCTAACCATACTGAGTTAGGGATTCTACCTTTGCGAGGACAAAAATCAGGATGGTAGGGAGAAGAACTCAGCCCCAGCCATTCATTGCGATCGCGCACATCTAATTTTATAATTGCTGGATCGTTAATTGCTTGCAACATCCCGGCAGTAGTCACCATCATCTCAGCATTAGGATGCAATCGAAATATACTGCTTTCAGGTAATGGTATTTCATCGGTAGTCGGTAATCCTTCTGTCAGCCACGCTCTATATCCTCCGTGTAAAATAGATACCTGAGTGCAACCCAAATACTTTAGTAAGAAAGCTGCCCGACAAGATTGACCATAACCTTTATTTAAAGCATCTTCATACACAATTAATCGTTCTACACCCGATATTCCCAGCTTGCTCATAATTTCTGCAAAATACTCTTGTAATTTCTTCAATCCTGCTGGGTGGGAATTCTCTAAAAGATAAGTGAAAAAATCTCTAATATTTATGGATGTAGAAATATGAGAAATAGCATAATCTTCAGGACTTCGCGTATCGATAATGACAGCCCGTGATGACTTTTCTGCTAACAGGCACGTGACTTCTTGAGGAGAAATGAGGAGTTTTGTATTCACGCTTTCATGCTTCTGCTATCGTCCTATTAGGCATTATCGCGCTCGATAGATTTGCATTTTGGAATGCAAATCACAGAAGAGTAAATGTTGAATGTTACGGGAAAACTTTTGTACTTGTGTTGCTAATTATTTGTTGAGCATGAAGCATAAATTCTAAATTTTTGCTTTAGTTATAGAATTGCTTATACAAATATCAATACTGAAGAGTGGCAATGTTGAATAGCCCGTTATAGACATCGCTTATCTAACTGCCAAGGTATTATGTAATCGAATACCGTACAGTATACAGTTTGAGGTTTTAGATGAAAGTAGCAGTTTTTAGTACCAAAGTCTACGATCGCAAGTTTTTGTCAGGTGCAAATTCTTCCACGCAACACGAATTAGTATTTTTTGAACCCCGTTTAAATCGGGATACTGCTATTCTCGCCGCCGGATTTCCGGCGGTTTGCGTATTTGTACATGATCAAGTTGATGCCCCAACTTTAGAACTTCTCGCCTCACGGGGTACTCGGCTGGTTGTGCTTCGCTGTGCAGGGTTTAACAATGTAGACTTACAAGCCGCAGCAGATTTAGGAATTACTGTTGTACGTGTTCCTGCTTATTCACCTTATGGAGTAGCAGAACATGCTGTAGGATTGATTTTAAGTCTAAATCGCAAAATTCATCGGGCTTATAACCGTGTCCGAGAAGGCAATTTTTCCCTAGATGGACTACTGGGATTTAATTTACATAATCGCACGGTGGGTATTGTCGGTACTGGCAAAATCGGTCTGATTTTAGGACAGATTATGAAGGGGTTTGGTTGTAACTTACTCGCCTACGACGTTTATCGCAATCCAGAATTGGAAGCACTAGGTGGTAAGTATGTAGAACTACCTGAGCTATTTGCCAACTCTGATATTATCTCTCTGCATTGTCCCTTGACTCCCGAAACGCATCACTTGATTAATCATGAGGCTATAGAACAGATTAAGCCAGGTGTGATGCTAATTAATACTAGCCGAGGAGCGCTGATTGATACCCAAGCAGTGATTGAGGGATTGAAGTCTGGTAAGATTGGCTATCTTGGTGTGGATGTCTACGAACAAGAATCGGAATTGTTCTTTGAGGATTTATCTGGCGAAATTATTCAAGATGATATTTTCCAACGTCTAACAACGTTTCCCAATGTACTCATTACCGGACATCAAGCCTTTTTTACAGCAGAAGCACTCCACAATATTGCAGAAACAACTTTTGCTAATATTGCTGATGTTGAAAATGGTCGTCCTTGTGCTAATGAAATCCGCGCTCAACAGTCAGCTTAGGTAATGATTGGCGATCGCAATGACTTTGGACTAAAATCACTAGTCAATCCTCATCACTAGGCAAATTTTCCATTTCCTCAATAATTAGCGTCTGAAAATCTTCGTCACAATGATTATGCAGATGAACCGTAGCAGCTAAAAGTTCTGCGAGAATTTCAGCTTGTTGGTTAACAGTTAAACTAGGCAACTGTAACTGGTTAACCAAAGTTTGTACTTTTAGGCACTGTGTACTTAATTCAGCAATCAAGGTACTGAGGGTTGAATTCGTGACTGCAAGAGGGCGATCGCTAATCTGCATAATTCATTCCGAACGATAGGCAACACGGAGACTTTGGACTAAAATCACCAGAGATGCGATCGCCATCAACCCTCCCCAAAACCAGTAAGGTAAAAGCAAATATCGCTGCATTTGCGCTGTATCAGAAAGTCCAAGGGGGCCAGCAGACCAACTAAATAGATAATCAAGTTGATGGAAGGTACTCACACAAGCTTGTACACCCAGGAATTGAATGGCAAATCCTTGTGCCCAGCGAGGGGTTTTCAGGGCAATACCCAAGATTATAAAACCCAGTAAGGGTATTGCTACCAGTCCAAACGAGGAACGTACCCAAATTAATGTGGAAAATAGCAAAAAACCCCCTAATATTTTTAAACAGAGGGTTGCTGCTCTAAAACTACGGGAAGCCATAATCAAAGCTGCACCGGCAAGAGGTGGCCCCATTGGCCCTGCGGCTGCCACCATTGCCGGGCCAATAGGCCCCAATGACAAGCGGATGCCATAGGTTGCGACACCAGAACCATTACTAAAAATCTGTAATTTCTGAAACTGTCCCCCTAATAGGATTGCCATTAAGCCGTGACCCATTTCATGAAACCAGGTTGCCAGAATTGTAAATGGGTATAAGATATAATCACCTCCTGGTAGTTGCCACAGTAAAGCAGTTGCGATCGCTGCTGCAACTAGCCAGGTTAGCCCCATGCGTTCAACAACTGGCGGGGCTTCTTTGGTAAGTAAGGGTTCAAAATTCTTGCTTGGTTCCCTCATAAATCACTCTATTTTGGATTTTAGATTTTAGATTTTAGATTTTAGATTTTTTAGAAAATTCAAAATCTAAAATTGACAGTGTATTTTCTCTATCTTAGTGTAGCTAAACTAATAAGCATTGAAATTACATATAGTCAATAGCTAAAATAATTGCTGCACTTGCGTTTATTTATTTTTTAATCAAAGCCAATATCAACAAGCAAGGTGAGAAGCTGCTAGGCGGTAAACAGATCCAAGGTAAACTTTTGAATAAAATCGTGAACCTGTTGTTCCAAGAATTGTGTAAAATATTCTCTTGACCAGATATTAAAACTCTTCATACAAATGAAGGGTTTTAAAATAACCGAAAAGTTTCACTTACCCTGAAGATGATCGGATTATATCTCTTGCCAAAGTACTATAGCGGTTCCCATTTAGATACGGTACAAGATTATATTGCGAGGTAGGGGCACAGCAGTGCCCACTGGTGTCAACTTAACGCGAAATGGGCGGTTAGAAACCGCGTCTACACAAACAAAACCCACGTCCGTGGGTTTCAAGACTTTGATTTTCCGTTAGTCCGCGGAGGCGGACTTTGCCTGTGTAGCTGCGAATTCCATTCGCCAAGGCTTAAGTTGACACGTATGAGCATTGCCGTACCCTTACGGGTGTAACTCACATGAAGAGTGCTGAGTTCCAAGTGCTGAGTGCTGAGTTGAAAGACCACGCCACTTGCGGGTGGGGTATCAACCTTCTCCTAACTGTATGATTCCGCTTGACTTCGGGCGGGGCTAAAACTCAAGTACATAAGTACTGAGTAATTCTTAATTCACTCAGCACTCAGGACTCAGCACTCAGCACTGAGTTTGTAAAGGAGAACCGCTATAAGCACTAATGTCGCTTCGTTTTGTTTCGTTTCCCTGATTTTGGGGTAAAACGGAGGGTGGGAGTGATAAACATTAACACGGCAAAAACATAGTAAAAGTATGCACGGATAGCTAAAACGTGCCTGGACGCAGAGGGTTAAATGCGCTGTCGCACCCCTGTGAAGCGTCAAGAAATAGCTGATTAAATCAAATTTGAAGCGATTTAATCATATATTTTGTAGCAGATACTTGTGGAAAAGCAAATGCTAGATGTAAATATTGTTATGAAAGTTGGCGATCGCGTCCGCGTTAAAGATTCGGTAGTAGTGTATCATCACCCTGAACACCGGAATCAGGCTTTTGACATCAAAGGTACAGAAGGTGATGTAGTAGGTATTGCCACCCAATGGCGAGACAGACCCGTAAGCGCTAATTTGCCGATTGTAGTCCAGTTTAGTAAAAAGTTTAAGGCCCATTTACGTGAAAATGAGTTAGAAGTCATCTAAATCACTTATCGCCGGCGAAACCACTGAAAAATATTCAGTTCGCCGCGCATTCTTTTCAGTTCTTGGCGATTCTGTTCTGCTGTTGTGTAATACCATTCACAATAACGCTGGAACTCTGACCTTGACCGAACTTCATGGTAGAATTGGTGGGTTGTTTGGTAAGCAGCAAAACCCTCTTCAACTTGGGGTTGAGGAGATGGGATAATATAAGGTAAGTTTTTAGACATAAAATTAATAAACTTAGGAGTTAAAAGTTAGGAGTTTAAAATTTAGGGGATTACTACATTTCATAATTAATAACTCATAATTCACAACTCATAACTTTATTAAAGCCAGCCGCGTAAACGATAAACGAAAGAGCCAATGTACTCTTTCAAAGCGGTAGTAAATTGGTGCAAGTTGCCGGTATCAGGTAATAAATTTAGTATAGCGGCTTTAGGAGTAGAACCAAGTTCTTGAAAGTCTCTCTGACTAACTAAAAAGTCAGTGGGTGCAGGAATGACATTAATTCCTTGACGCTGAAAAATGTTAAGCGATCGCGGCATGTGCATTGCCGAAGTAATTAATAATACCTGCTTTATATTACGAGATTCTAAAATTTTTCGGACATTTACAGCATTTTGATAAGTATTTAGAGATTCAGTTTCCTCAACGATCGCGTCAGATGGAATACCAATAGACGTGAGTATTGTTGCCATATCTGCCGATTCTGATGAACCGCTACCACGCCAATCAATGCGCCCGCCGCTAAGAATGATTATAGGTGCTTTTTTTTGGCGATATAGTTGTGCGGCATAAATCACGCGATCGCCAGATTCACTCAAATCAACAGTAGGTCTTGGAAAAAAAGCTGATTTAGTTGCGCCACCCAAAACCACCATTGCTTCTGCAACTGGTACTTGGGCGGATGGGAGATTTTGCCATTCTAGCGATCGCACTAATGATTTAGCGATCCAAGCGTTACTACAAAATAGCAATAAAGTTAGGGAAAAAGCAATTGCGATCGCCGCAGTGCGCGGTCGTTTCCACAACGTGACTAATGCTATCACCAAACTTACACAGGCCAATCCTAGCGGATAAAAAAATAATGGCAGTAATTTGGAAAGATATAAAAACATAGTGGGGAATGGGGAATGGGGAATAGGGAATGGGGCAGGGGGCAGGGAGCAGGGAGCAGGGGAAGAACTATTGATTTATTGATCCATGCCTAATTCCCCATTCCCAATTCCCTATTCCCAAATTACCTTTCCCAAAACTTGAAATTGAAACTACTTCCAGGAGTGCGACGGTAACGCCGGGCGCTTCTTCTTGTTTGCCGTTTGTTAATCCTGTCGTTCGTTGGTTCAATTTCACCCTCTTCTGATTCTTCAACTTGCAGCTGAGTTCTAGTTTCTTCCTTACTTCCCCACCAAGCAGTAATCCAGCCTCCAGCTAAACCGCCTATTCCACCTAGCAAGATGCTCATTGGTGGTGGATACCCCAAATACACAAAGCCAAGCATAAAAAATAACCAGTATTTAAGCCCTGTATCAACACCATCAGAGGAGGCTACATTTGGTGCTTGGGGACTATTATCAGTTACATTGGTGATCCAGCTGAGAATGAAACCGCCCATAATTCCTAAGAAGATGCTCAGGGCTGGTGCGGAGCCGGTCATTATTAATATAAATGTTAAAAATGCCCCAAATAACAACTGAGAAAAAAAGCTGGGAGAAATACTGAAAAAGTCGTTTTTTTTGTCTGCCATATAATAAAAAAGTTTTAACGTGTCGCGGAAGTCCCCACCTTCAATGTACTCATAAGGTGGGGATTGTGAGCGGGGGGTGAGTAGGGCATAGGCGTATTGTTTTTTTGTGTCAACAAAAACAAATACGCTTATGGATGACGAATCCCCAAGATTTTCTGATACAATTGTTTGGTCTTGACCATCAATGCCATAAGCGAAAACCAAGCTAAAAGGTATATGTTGCAAGAAAAAGATTTGGGTCTTGGGAACCAGGACTCCTGCCCTTGGAGGGAATGTCAGACCAACTAGAACTAGGGAGTTCTGGAGGCTATTGCCGATGAATTGGGAAGCTCCGTCCGTCTTACGGCGGAGTAGTTCACCTAATTACTAATTCATAATTCATAATTTTCTATTCAATTATGAATTACGAATTACGAATTACGAATTACGAATTACTTGAGTTGTATCCAAAATCTTTACGTAAGGTTGTTCCTCTTCAGTGAAAGGTTCAGCTTGTTTGATCTGTGAGGTTAATAAATCGGCGGTGGCATCAGCGATATCACCAGTACGGTTGTCGAGACGCTCTTTTAGAACTTCTAGCGGTGCAGTGCATTGGATAATCTGAAGGGGAATTTCGTACTTTGTAGCTTGTGCGATCGCTTCTTGCCGCAAATGCTGTTTATCATACTTGGCATCTAAAATCACCGAAAAACCTTGTTTAGCCAGGATAATCCCCAATTCCAACAGCCTTGTGTAGGTTTTTTCGGTCATCTCAGGCGTATATAAATCATCGCCACCTCTTTCCCACAGAGAAATTCCCCCTAAATGTTTTCGCACCGCATCAGAACGCAGATGAATCGCTCCCTGTTGACGAGCTAAATGCCTTGCTGTGGTACTTTTACCAGAACCCGACAACCCCGACATTAAAATCAGTTCTCCAACCTTTGGTTTAGTATACTCCCAAGCCTGTTTGTAATACTCACTGGCCGTTTTTGTCGCCTCTTCCTTGACTGTCGCGGGTACACTCGGATCGCCTAGCAAAAATGAAGTCACCTTCGCCCTGACATAAGCCTGACGACTTAAATATAAAGGCAGTACCTGTAAACCTTCCCAGTCTCCAGTTTGCTCTATATAGGCATTCAAAAACGCATTACCCAAGTCTTTGCGTTGCCGCGCTTCCAAATCCATCACCGTGAACGCTACATCGTACATGACATCGACAAAGCGAAACGGCTCGTTAAACTCAATGCAATCGAACAGCAAAATTTTATCGTGCCACAAGGCAATATTTCTCAGGTGTAAATCTCCGTGACATTCACGAATACGATCGTTGTGAATTCTGCTAGCAAATAATTCTGGACGTTCCGCAAAAAAGTTATCTGTATATTGCTTTGTTTCTGTAAATTGCGCCTGAGTTTGGGGGCCACCAATATAATTCTCAGTTTGCTGATAATTCTCGTCAAATGCAGCCCGGACATTTGGCACTTCACCAAAACTGCGAATGTAATCATTCGTCTGCGCTTCGGCATGGTATTGAGCTACCACCCGTCCCAAGTCATCTAGGCGTGTCTCATCTAACTTACCCTGTTCAAAAAGTGTACTCAATAGCGACTCTTGAGGAAACTGCCGCATTTTCAGCACGTATTCTACAGCCTCAGTAGTTCCCCCTAACTGGTATTGCTCCCCTACCAGAGTTATAGGCAAAACTTCTAAATATAGTTCACCAGCACCCCTTTGATTTAACCGCAACTCTTCCTGACAAAAATGCTGCCGCTTCTCTAAGGTGGAAAAATCCAAAAAGCCAAAATTCATCGGTTTTTTCAGCTTATAAGCGTAATCCCCAGTCAGCAGCACATAAGAAATGTGAGTTTGAATTAGTTCAATGGGTTCTGTTACCGCATGGGGATAAAATCCAGGCTGCAACATTTGCTGAATTAAGACTGGAAGAGTCGCTTCTGTCATTTCTATTCCTCTGCGCTCTCTGCGCCTCTGCGGTTCAAATACAAAAAAACCAGGAGTTCCCCCCTGGCATCATCAAAAATTATTACACAGTTTACTTAGCTTAAGAAGCTGCTTCAGTTTCAGTTTCAGTCCCGGCATCTTCAGCGCTAATTTGTGGTGGCAAAACGCTCACAACAAGTCGCTCCGATTCAGCTAGAGGTGTTACACCTTCAGGAAAGGCTATATCACTAATACTCAAGCTGTCTCCTATTTGCAGGTTAGAGACATCGATTTCAATTACATCAGGGATGTTTTCTGGCGCACAACTCACTTGCAATTCAGAGATTACGGTGTCTAAGACACCACCTTCTTGTTTAACACCAACAGCATTTCCCACAAAACGTAGGCGTACTTCTACAGTAGTGTCGCCGTGCCCAGCAACCGCGAAAAAGCTGAGATGGTAAGGAGTGCCCTTTGCTGGATGGATCTGAAGTTCCCGCAGCAAGGTTTTGCCGCGCCAGGGTGCATCAGCAATGTTTAATTCAATTAAGGTATTGTTGACTGAAACTCTTTTGAGCAAACGTTCAACAGTTTTAGCATCAATGGTCAAAGAAATGGATTCTGTACCCTTATGACCATACAAATTGGCAGGTATCAATCCAGAACGGCGCAAAGCTCTTGGCTTGCTGCCTTCTGGACGTTTTAGAGATTCGACTGTAATAGCCATAGAAGTTGTCCTTTGTCATTAGTCATTAAATCCTACTACTCAGCACTCAGCACTCAGCACTCAGCACTCACTAGGCACTAAGCAGGGTAGCAGGTGTGCCGTCAGGGTGCAATAAAGCGCGTTTGGGCCCGTGGATGGGGTCTTCTACGATTATTGTTTGATCGCGGCTTGCTCCTAGTGAGACGATCGCGATCGGGACTTCCATTAATTCAGCGAGGAATTTTAGATAGTCCAGTGCTTGCGGTGGCAAGTCTTCCAGGGTGCGGCAGTGGGTTGTTGACACTTTCCATCCTGGTAAGGTTTTGTAGATGGGGCGACATCTAGCAAATTGACGAGAACTTGTGGGGAAGTGTTCGCTGCGTTGACCATCAATGTTGTATGCGACACAAACTTGAATTTCCTCTAATTCATCGAGGACATCTAGTTTGGTCAGCGCCATACAATCCATGCCGTTAATTCGCACAGCATAGCGACCAATGACCGCATCAAACCAGCCACAACGCCGTTTGCGTCCGGTAGTTGTGCCAAATTCAGCACCGCGATCGCACAACAATTCACCCAACTCTCCATCCAATTCTGTGGGAAATGGCCCCTCTCCCACCCGCGTTGTATAGGCTTTCGACACGCCAATTACCCGGTCAATCATTGTCGGCCCTACCCCTGTACCAACGCAAGCCCCACCCGCCACAGGGTTAGAGGAGGTGACGTAAGGATAAGTTCCATGATCTAAGTCAAGAAGCGTACCTTGTGCGCCTTCAAACAAAATATTGCGCCGTCGCCCAATCGCATCGGATATTTTTAACGATGTATCAATTACGTAAGGGCGCAACCGTTCTGCATATCCCAAATACTCTTCAATCACCTCTTGTGCATCTAGAGGTGGCAAGTTGTAAAGCTTTTCTAAAATGACGTTTTTATAATTAATCGTCCACTCCAACTGCTCGCGTAGCTCATCCGGGTTCATCAAGTCTAAAACCCGAATACCTGTACGTTCAGATTTATCAGCATAAGTCGGCCCAATGCCCCGACCTGTTGTGCCGATCTTATGGCTTCCCCGTCGTTCTTCCGATGCCTGGTCAATCAACCGATGATAAGGCATCGTTACGTGGGCTGTCTCAGATATCAGCAGGTGGTCAGTGGAAATATTTAGTTCTTTTAATTGGTCGAGTTCTGCGATCAAAATCTGTGGATCGATTACTGTTCCACAACCGATAATGCAATCGGTATTTGGATACAAAATACCAGAGGGAATCAAGTGTAACTTAAAGGTTTGACCTTTAACTACAATCGTGTGTCCAGCATTGACACCCCCTTGGTAACGTACCACAACATCTGCGGAACGACTGAGTAAGTCAGTTATTTTACCTTTTCCTTCATCGCCCCATTGGGCACCTATGACAATGACGTTAGCCAAGATATATTAAGAAGTAAAGTTTCCACAAACTATAATTATTAACATATTGGTGTAACCATGTCAAGCTTATTGCAGAATAACTAAAGCTATCTTCAATAGACCTCTTGCATAAATGCTTAAATTGTGATGTTGAGCGGGGCTAAACAGAGTAGTGAGATTCTTCTCTCCACTGCGTTCCGTTCAGAATGACATTCTTGATTTTTTGACTTTTGCAAGAGGTCTAATGAAAGGAATTATGCAAAACTACACACGGTAGGGGCAATTCATGAATTGCTCCTACGGAAAATCAAGGTTCGGGCTATTTTTGTGTAAGTTATTACATCTGTAAGGGCAATACCATGCGGGGAGCCTCTTTGTCTCTACAAGAATTGCCCCCTGCCTACGGTTAATTGGTGGTTAATTACAAAGCCAAACATAGAATGATGGAGACGTTGTATCGCAACATCTCTGCAAATGTTATGGCTAGGCAAATTATCTGATTCCAACTGCATTGATCGCATGAATGTCCAAAATGAATTTATATTAAAAACTAACGGATTTATTTGTAAGTATTATGTATAAATCATTATCTCAAAAAATCTAAATATTTACAACTATAAAAAATTGTATTTTATTATCAGTGTTATTAAAAATCTTAAAATATTCTCAGTATTTGTTTTTAATTTTTAATCTTAAATTATGGAGGTCATCTGGGGCAGAAAGGGCGATCGCATGATCAAAAAATGGTATCGAGTCCAAAAGCTAAAAATATTATCCATCCTAGCATTGGCAGTTATATTTACTAATGCGGTAGTCTTTTATGGCAACACTGTTAAGCTGATTTATAACCAGCAATGGGTAATATC
Organism: Nostoc sp. UHCC 0252; assembly: GCF_034931145.1. NCBI lineage: Bacteria > Bacillati > Cyanobacteriota > Cyanophyceae > Nostocales > Nostocaceae > Nostoc > Nostoc sp. UHCC 0252. Next base: position 94,845 of record NZ_JAYGHE010000016.1, read on the forward strand.
CTCTTATGAAGTTATTACCCAAGTTGAAAGTATTAAATCTATACTCAAAGATACTGAAACGGCACAACGCAATTACCTAATTACGGCAGATGCAGATGATCTCAAAAGTTATCTTGCAGCCAATCAGCAAACTAATCACAATATTCAGATTCTCAGTAAATTAACTGCTGATAAGCATCAAAAGCAGCAGTGGATTTCTTTGTTAGAGCCGAAAATTACCAGTAGGCTCAACATTCTGCAACAAGAAATTTTCCTCAGACAAAACCAGGGATTGGAAGCAGTTCGGCAGCAAATCTTATCTGATAAAAACAAGCAAAGTAGCAAAGAAATCCAACAGCTTATTCACAACTCTTTAGAGGGAGAGCAAAATTTATTACAACAGGGGATGCAGCAGTCCCAAGCAAGTTCTCAAAAGGCGATAGTAACCTTTTTTATCGCTGCGATTGTGGATTTGGTACTGGTGGCGCTGCTGTATGATTTGTTATGGCGTTATATCAGGCAACTCCAACAGACGGAACTGGCTTTACGCCAAAGCGAAAACCGTTTACGAGCCATGATAGATGCAGAACCAGAATGCATTAAGTTAATTGCCGGGGATGGAACCCTTTTAGAAATTAATGCAGAAGGGTTGGCAATGATGGAAGTGGAAAGTGCTGATGCATTAATTGGTAAACCAATTGCTGCGGTAATTTTACCAGAGTATAGAGTACTTTTTGCCGACTTTCATAAAAATATCTGCCAAGGTAACAAGGGGACTTTGGAATTTGAAATTGTGGGATTTAAAGGTACTCGTCGCTACATAGAAACTCATGCTGTACCACTGCGTAACGAATCTGATGGCACGTTTATGCATCTGGCGCTGATGCGAGATATAACCCAGCAAAAACAGGCCGAACAGAAAATCCGTGAACAAGGGTTGCTGCTGGATATCTCAACTGAAGGAATTTTGGTGCGAAACATCCACAACCAAATCTTGTTTTGGAATCAAGGTGCTGAACGTCTGTACGGCTGGAAGGCTGAGGAAGTTGTGGGTAAGAATGTTTTGCAACTTTTGTATAAAGATTCACCACAGCTAGAAGATGCTTATTTGAAGGTGATGAATACAGGTGAGTGGCGAGGTGAGTTGGATCAACTGACAAAAGAAGGTAAAGTAATTATCGTTGAAAGTCGGTGGATACTGATCCGAGATGATCATGGACAACCCAAATCCATTTTGAGTGTGAACACCGAGATTACGCAGCAGAAACAACTGGAAGCTCAACTTCTGCGATCGCAACGTTTAGAGAGTATCGGTACATTAGCTGGCGGTATCGTCCACGATCTCAACAATATACTATCCCCAATTTTAATGTCAGTTCAACTCTTGCAAAAGAAATTGCCCGATTCGCAGAGTCAGCAAATACTGCAAACTTTAGAAAATAATGTTAAACGCGGCGCTAATTTGCTCAAGCAAGTATTGTCTTTTGCACGGGGTATTGAAGGCAAACGGACAATTGTGCAAATTCAGCCTTTGATGACAGAAATTGAGCAAATTATCGCTCAAACATTCCCCGAATCCATTATTTGCCAGATAGATATCCCCAAAAATTTGTGGTACGTCCGTGGAGATATAACTCAACTACATCAGGTACTGATAAATTTAGTAGTTAATGCCCGCGATGCCATGCCCAGTGGCGGTATATTGAGGATTACGGCAGAAAATCTGGTGATTGGCGAACATTCTGCACAGATCAATATTGATGCTAAAGTGGGTTCTTATGTTGCGATCGTAGTGACAGATACTGGTATGGGGATGTCGTCGGAAGTCCAGCAACGAATTTTTGAACCATTTTTTACAACCAAAGAGGTAGGCAAAGGTACAGGTTTAGGACTTTCTACGGCGCTGGGTATTATTAAGAATCACGGTGGTTTTGTCAATGTTTACAGTCAGGTAGGCAGAGGAACTCAATTTACAGTATATTTACCTGCCTCAACATTCAGAGATACGCATTTGCTGTCTCCAGAACTGGAATCAGTTACAGGAGATGGCTAATTTATTTTGGTAATGAAAGTATTACAGACTAGAAAAAATCCTATTAACCAAAACTCTTTGCCAACGTTGGAAATTGGTTACTAGAAATAAAAAATATCAGTTAATATGATACGCCGTTATCACTATTGTCTTGTCTGGACTATATATGGACTCGACTCTTGGGTATTCGTTATGAATCCACCATACTTTTATTCTATTAGCCTGTGCAGGTGCGCTACCAGAGATTGAATACCCTGCCTGAGTCATTAAGGTTTCAAAAGTATTTGAGTCGAAAACCGTACAATTAAAAGCTGTTAGTCCCTGTATTTAATGTCTGTTTAGGGTCATAGCTACCCTGGTAAGTCGTAAAAATCCTATATCCTGGTAATACTAACGCAATTCCAGTGTAACTGTGAATTTTACCGGGATATTTATAGGGAATATCATCTGGTACGCTCCCACCAATGCGAAAACTAAAACCCAATAGCCATATATATAAACCAGGTAGTAGTAAATCCATGCTATACGCAATAGCTCTCATTGCCTCATTTTCTTTGAAAGAAGCAGAATTTCTAGCTATAGCGAATTTTTTGGAGATATTTTTCAGGTTTGTGTTTTGTAACATGGTCTTAATTTCAATCCCCAATAGGGATTTTAGTGAGTTTCAAGCGTTTCAATCCCTATCAGGGATGAGGTGTTTTGCAACGATCCGTGCAAAACTATACCTATAGCGATCGCATGTTTCAATCCCTATCAGGGATGAGGTGTTTTGCAACTCTTAAGTACCGACGGCTCAACAGCATGGAATATTTGTTTCAATCCCTATCAGGGATGAGGTGTTTTGCAACAGCTGACCTTTGAAAGCTTTGCTGTATTTGGGTTTTAAAGTTTAGTTGCGCGGATGTGTACATAATAGCAAAGTTTTCAAGCTCTTGTAAGAGTAGAAAGTCTTTAAAATACTTATACTGCAAGGTGCGCGACAGTTAATCGAATAAGGCTCAAAATTCAAAATTCAAAATTAATGATCCCCATCAATAAATTTAGGGGTTGTATCATGAGTCGTTTTCGGTCATAGTTACCTCTCAAGCTTGCTAATTGTAGCGTAGCACTAGTAAGAATTTAGCTTGCTATTCAAAGGCTCAATATATGCTTCTAGAGTATCTTTAACTTTAGAAGGTTGACGAATTGGAGCGATCGCAGAATAATCCGGTTTTACTGTCCAGTCGTAATGGCGAAGCAGTGTAGAAAGCACGATTTTCATTTCCATCTGGGCAAATTCCATGCCTAAACAACTGTGCGAACCATAACCAAAACCCATTAGTGCTAAAGGATGTTTCTTATCTTCTTCACGAGGCGGTGCAAAGCGATCGGGGTCAAAGCGATCGGGATCGGTATACAGTTCTGGTAGACGGTGAGTCAACATCGGCGAGATAGTCACAAACCAACCAGCAGGAATGCGATAACCCGCATACTCAATATCCTTGAGAACTCCACGATTGTAGGCATACACTGGCGGATAGAGCCGTTCTACTTCTTTTAGTACGTTGGTTAACTGCGGAAGTTGTTTGAGATGGGATAGGTTAAGGGAATTATTTCCTACAACTGCTAATTGTTCTTCACGCAATCGCTCTCGCCATTCTGGATGATTACCTAGTTCAAATATTACCCAACTGAGCAAGGAGGCTGTTGTCTCGTGTCCAGCAAATAGCAATAGCAATGCCTCGTTGATTATCTGTGCTTCGCTCAATTTATTGCCGTCTTCATCAACAGCTGCTAGCAGCAATCCCAAAACATCTTTTGATTCTTCTAAGTTACCTTGCTCGATACGTTGGGCGATCGCTTCATCCAAGAAAGCCACTAACTTAGCCCTAGCGTTTTGACCGCGACCATATAAAGTAAAGGGAACATTCAATTTGAATATCGCCATACTGCTCTCTAGCAGTTGTGTAAACCACTGACTAGTTTGCTCAACTTCGCTCTTGTTCTGACTTCCCAAGAACAGGCGAGTTGCAACCATCAGGGTAAGCTGGCGGAAACTAGAATTTAAGGGAATCGTTCTCTGTCCCCAATCTTTGAGGAAATCTTGCACAATATTTTGGATGGTGTCGAAATATGTTGCGATCGCTTTTCCGTGAAATGCTGGATACATTAAGCGACGAGTTAGGCGATGTTCTTCCCCATCTTGTAATAAAATATTGTTGCCAAATGTTGATTCTAAGAAATACCACCCGATCCGCGACGACATATTTTCCGCCTGTTCCACCAGCACCAGGCGATTAGCATCAGGGCCAATTAAATAAGCACGTTTACGCCCCATGATGCTCGTCTTAAAAACTGAACCATGCTGCTGGAATCTTCGCCATAGATACAGTTCTAAATCCCGAAATATTTCCAAAGTCTCCCCCAAGATGGGCAAGCCATAGCTACCAGGCATTTCTTCGGCGGATTTTAGCTGTCGCATATTTGAGTACCTCCAGCAGTAATTAGCTACAGTTTAATTGTAAAGCGCAGTTAGGTTTTGCAAATCTAAATTACCAATTTTGGTAGAGTTTTTCTGCGTAGAACATAATCTCTTCATTTGGCAATCTAATTTTTGCTTTTTGCCGAGGATACAAGCTCTCAACTGCACCTGTATCTTGTTCAATAACTGTGGCTGCTGCTTGTAAAACTGAGTTTTTAAATAGGAATTTTATCAAAGGATTGACGAATTTGGCATACATCAAAATAAACGTCTTAGTTATTTTTTCTGTTTCCGGGTAAAGAATATGAATTTGAGCAATATCACCAATAGGTGCTTTCGCAAAAAAAGCTGTAGTTGAAGGAAAAGCATATTCAAGTCTGTTAGTAAGAGTTTTAGGGAAGATTCCTAAAATAGGATTTTTAATAATTTCTCCTAACGTGTTATTGGCTCTCGTCATTTCTTGTTTGACTGTAGCGTAGTATCCTTTTTCTTCAAAATTACTTACATTACAAGATGTAATTTTAAATAGTTCTTTATGAGTACCATTTTGGTGATTATAGTCATAGTTAACCATCAGATTAGTCAAAAAATCACCCTGAATGCTTTTGTCCCCAGTTACTCCGATGAATTCGTAATTATCGACAATTTTTTGATGCAAATCTGGAATAGGCAATCTTGGTTCAAATCCGGCATACGTCCAGATGCAATCATTGCTAATAATTAGCTCTAATGGTTTAGTAATTGGTTGAGTGTCTTTTTTATCTCCTTGCTGTAGTCTGCCTTGTCCATCAAATTCTAGTGCATGGAAAGGGCAAGTAATAGTATCTCTTTCTTGACAAACCCAGCCATCTGATAATGGCGCTTGCATGTGTGGGCAGATGTTATCAAGGGCAAATACTTCGCCTTTTTGGTTTTGCCAAATGACATAATCTTGTCCATTTAATGTGATTTTATTAGGTTTATTCAATCCTAATATAGATTTGTGCGCGATTAACCAAGGTGCACCTGGTAAAATTGATTCCATTTTGCCTCCAAGATATTGATAATTTGTTTATTTAAAATTCAGCAGATTAGTTAGCAAAACGTCACACAATATTGAAAGTTAAAAGTTGTGTGTCATCCGTCTGACATCTTATTTTTGAATGTAAATTGGGATAATTAAAGCCTTGTCTGCAATAGACGAACTAATACAACCGCGCATTTACTCGGCTAATTTTGGCTACTGCATTGCTGAATTATGTAAACAACTAACTAATTTTTTAGTTAGTATTAATTTAATAAATTTTATCTTCTATGTCAACTACTAACCAATTTTTTAGTTAATATATTTTCGTTATGATCATGGAGCAACGTGGGTCGTTCAACGCAGTCAAAATTCTCATCTAAAAAGCCGCGCCAGGTGCGCGATGCAGAAGCGACGAAAAAGCAGATTCTCGATGCGGCGGAAGCGGAGTTTGCTAGAAATGGACTTCAAGGGGCGCGGACAGAGGCGATCGCTAGAGGTGCAGGTGTTACTAAAGCGATGATTTACTACTACTTCCAGAGCAAGGAAGGACTATATCAAGCGGTTCTGCAACGTCCGGCGGTGGAGATGCACGAAGGGTTTGAGCAGCTAAATCTAGATCAGTTCCCACCAGAGGAGGCGTTGAAGTTGCTTGTCAAAGGAGCGATCGCTTATGAAGCTGCTCACCCGCACCGGGGAATGCTTTGGTTTCAAGAAGCAAACCAAAATCAGGGAAAGTATTTCAAACAGGGGAATTGGCAAGAGAATTTTAGCTATCTCATCAAGATTTTAGATCGGGGGATGGCTGAAGGTTGTTTCCGTCAGATTGATCCATTTCTCACCACTCTGCATATTATTGGGGTTTGTAATTTATACTTCAACGCTTATGAAAACATTAAGCATACTAGACCTGATTTGCAACTGCTGAGTTCAGAAATGATTGAGCAGCATACTCAAGCAGCAGTTAATTTTATTTTGGCTGGTATGCGACGTACTAAAGATTAGAGATTAGATTTGGAATTTTGATTATGAATGCGAACTTTTTAAAGGGTAAAAAATATTCTGTTTTGCATCAAATGCATATCCTTGAATATAAGATTTATTAAAATTAGGAATTTTGCTTTTTAAATCGACATAGCCTGACCAACCTGAATTTTGATATTTTAAACCATAAAACTTTGAAATATCTTGTCTCACCTGTCCTATAGATAGGATATCAACTACTATCAAAGCATTAGATTCATTAGGGTAAGCTAATATTACAGAGTCTGCTACTCTCGTTTGTAGTTTAGCCCATCCACTAATATTAAAAAAACCATTTTGGTCTTCTTGTATAGAATCAATATAGCCCCATTCTCCCTGACTATATATTTTTATATCTTTAACTATTCCAGGTTTTACAACATTTAATTGATTTAAATTTTTAAATTTTGTAATTACTAAATTTAAGTTTAAAGAATATTTAGGCTCAACACTGGGTAACACCAGCATAATGCAGTCATTTTTTTGATAGATATTAACTAACTGAATACAACTCTTACTATAGTTGTAATTGTACTGCCATTCTTGTAATTCATGTAAAATTTTAGTTGGATAGTTTTTGCTAATATAAAATGCAGTTATTATCCCTAAAGAATAAAAACTTAAATTCTTAAACATCTGATTATTTTTATTTTTATAGTCTAGCAAATATAAAATAATTACTATTATTGATAATGGTAGATACACTAAGTGAGTAATATAATCAACTCTTATTGCATGGCTATTTGCAGAATTTGACATTGGTAATCTAGTAATAGTATTTATTATTCCTAGTGCAATTGTGTAAAATCCAATAGCAAACCATACTATAATTTCTTCTTTAAGAAATTTGAAATTTAAGATTAACAATAAAGTGAAACTAATCAATAAAATTAATCCTATCAATATATCTAATTCATAAGCTTCTCCTAAAATATTGCCCAAAAATGCCGAAAAATAACTTATGATATCTTGCCAAGAAGATTTAACTATTTCACTTGGTTTTGTATGAGAGGATGGTTGAACATAATTTATAAAATAACAAATAGTTGAAATTGCAAAAAATCCTATAAATAAACATAAAGATTTAAATTTTTCTTTTAAACTTAGTTTGTTATTAAAAACAATAAAAATTAGTGAAACAAACCATGTAACAATGCCTCCAGAAAAAGAATACTGTGCTACTATGCAAAAAAATGAATATAGGTAGATTTTTAGATTTTGATTTATATTTAATCTAAAAATTAATGCATTTACTATTAAACAAGCATCAGGGATAAGTCTATGTATAGTTATACCTCTTAACCATCTACTAAAAGAAGACGGTGATAATAACAAAAGCTCATAAATTGTTAGTAGAAATATATTTTTATAAAAACTTTTATTTGTTAATAATAACAAGAAATAAATGATAACTGACATGAGGAAAGCAAAAAGTAATCCTATTATCATTTCTGCTTTCACATTCCATTCTTTTAAAATCGCTGCTAGAATAACAAATATTAAATTTGGGATTAACTTTCTACTTTCATTATGTTGGCTATAAAGTAAGGTAAAAGATAATTGATTGTTGAAAAAACTTTCTATTTGTTTACCGGGTACTTTCCATTGGTCTAATATTGGAATGTTTACACCATATAGATATATAATTAATATCCATATTCCATATATTGATAGTGGCAATAAAAATACTAAGTTACGTTTTTTCAAAATTGAACTTTTGATAGTATTGATCATATAAATAATTTTAATTTTTCTAAAATTTGCTAACTGCATAGAGCGGCTATAGGATTAATGCCTGATTCCTGAACAAAATTTCAGATAAAATCCTTATAAAACCAGCTTTTCAGCCTCAGTGTATTTTCAGACATCAAGTCTGAGTTTTATATATGGGTCATTATCATGAATAACCAAGCCAAGTAAATCACATACTATTGATAGAAGTCAAGTATACGGCTTATGTATTGAAAAATTAGACAACGTATAGGTTAAGAAAAGAAGAAAAGGATAATCAATAAAAAGCAAAAGTTAAGAGACGCTTCAGAGATAAAAACAGTAAGTGAGTCAGCACAGGAATTTTTAGTAGGTAATGAATGCTGCCTAAAACTTTTGCTCCCTCGTGCCTTACAAATTGTCAGCTTGGATATTAGTTTTTAATCCCTCTTCTGACTTATATTAAGTTCGGGTGACTACTTATAATAAAACTTCTGAATGTAGGTTGGGTTGAACGACAGTGAAACCCAACATGAGCAAAGATCAAGCGTTGGGTTTCGTTCCTCAACCCAACCTACAGATGTTATAAGTATTTAACCGAACCTGATATTATTTGAAATGTTTCCAGACTTTATTTATCTAGCAAAAACTGCATAGGCACAGCCCGTTGTAAGCATCGCATTCCAAGAAAAACCTGCTATTATTAATTTTATCAGCAGATATGCGCTCGCATTACGAATTCCGCGCAGCACCGTTAGCCTTCAACTTCGGATAAGCAATGCGTTTGTGATGAAATTGCTGCCAAACATCTACAAATATCTGGGCAATTTTTGACATTTCTTCTCGCGTTAGTCCTGAATCTACAAGTTGATTGTCTTGCCATTTGGCACGCAGAATATTATTCAGCATTGCTAAAGCTTGTTCAGTGGAGACATCTTTGAGCGATGGCTTCTCTCCCACAGATTTAGCCGATGCTTGCAGCGATCGCAGCGCCGCTTCGCAAGAATCTGCTAACATGACAATTCCGGTTTCCCGTGATTGGGGAATTGGCCCATCGTAGCGAAAATCTGCGTCGTCTACTATTAAACTTGGATCTTCCTGAGCCATTTGCTGGGCTTGGTGATGGAAATAGGCAATTAGCATCGTTCCCTGATGCTCTGGAATAAAAGCTTGAATTGCTGTCGGCAAAAGGTGTTTACGTGCCATCACCAACCCTTCATTTACGTGCTTTTTGATAATTTCTGCACTCTTCCAAGGATCTTTAATCTCTGTATCATGTTTATTCGGCCCCCCCATTTGATTTTCAATAAAGCCAAGTGGATCGTGCATTTTACCAATATCGTGATACAATGTTCCAGCCCTGACCAATTCAACATTGCATCCTAGTTCTTTGGCGGCAGCTTCGGCAAGGGTGGCCACAAATAGCGTGTGTTGAAAAGTTCCGGGAGTCTCTGTGGCGAGTCGTTTTAATAAAGGGCGGTTAGGGTTCGCCAACTCTGCTAAACGGATGGGAGTGACTAAATCAAAAACTTTTTCTAGATAAGGACTCAACCCTAAAGCTATAACGCTCCAGCATAAGCCAGATAAAGCAAATAACGCGGCTTCTTGGAGGACAATATACCAGGTTGAACCAAATACTTGGCCAATTAAAATTTTAACAAGAAGGTAAATACCGCCCTGAGTTAGAGCGATCGCAACCCCTAATAAAGCCAATTCTTCACGCGATCGCAATCGTTGTGCTACGTAACTACCTAATATTGCCCCACCAGCACCAGCTAAAAGGGCAGCCTTGCTCATATCTAAACTAATAGCTAATATCGGCGACAGCAATCCAACAACTGTCAACCCCAAAGTGGGGCCGTAAAAGCTTCCCAACAATAAACCAAGGGCGCTCCAGGTAGTATAAGGCACTCCCATTGTCACCAAACCTGGCACACTTAGAGTTAGCAATAACACCAGAATGCGATCGCGTTGTCGCAATTCGTAATCAATATGTCGTTCTACCCAGACAAAAACGCCAATGGCGATCGCAATCACGCCTGCTAACTTCACCAACCCTTGCCATTTTACCTCTCGGCGAACCAGGTGATAATGCTCCAGCACCTGAAAGTTCCATGCAGTAATTTGCACTCCTCTTTTGACAATTACCTCACCATGCCTTATCTTTACCATCACGGGTGGTACTCCAGCAGCAGCCTTTTGAGCATTTTCTCTGGTTTGTTCCTCATCATTTTGCAGATTCGGCTTAAGTACGGCTAACAACAGGTTCTTTGCCAAAGGTTCGGCGGATTCTGGTACAAAGGTCTGCAATTGTAAACTCACCGCATCCTGTAAGATATTTTTTGGCAGTCCCTGTGGGATGCCTTGGGTGAGAATCCGCTCTGCACTCTGATGGATTCCCATTTGTGTTTTTTCCCACTCCCCATCTGACAAATCCAAAAGCAGGGATTCTTCGTATACTCTTTCTGGGGTAGTAGTCTCTAACTGTAAAAGTTTGGCGGTGGCTTGAGTATATCTTTTACGTGCTTGGGAAATTTGGGCAATCAGTAAAGACAAGTTTTTCTCAGAAGTTGTGACGCGGTAAGATTCTAGTTCTGCAACTGCTTGAGAAAAATCAGCTGCCCTTGTCTTCTGTGGCGTTGTGCGCGGTTGGCGTTCAGTTGATGATGGAGGTGACGAGGCGGCGGTTTGTCCTATTTTTTTCTGCTGATTTTTACTATTTTCTAGAGCTACTAGTACCGCTTGCCATTCTGATTCAGGGCAAGAGCGGAGATAACGTTGGGTAGAGATAGACAAAACTAAGGAATCAAAAAAAGGAAAAGCTCCAGCAACAGCGCGAATTTCGTTGCCATCATCCAGAAGTTGTTGCAAATTTTCGTTGATTTGTTCGTTCATTCGCGCATCGAGCATCAACACTTGTAAGGAGCTTCTGCTGACGGTTTTGCGCTCGGCTTCTGTTTTTTTCTGATCTTCGATTCTCGTTGTATAAGGTGCTGTAATCGTTTGGGGTGCGGGATATCCTACTTGAAGTTGAGTTTGGTTGTAGAATTTTTGTCCAATAACACCTGTAAGCGATAGGATAGCGATCGCTAAAATTACCCAGGAACGCTGTTCATGCACCCAATCTAAACAGATTGTATAAATACTACTCTTACTTTTGACAGTTGCCTTTGACTGGAGCGCTCTTTCTTCTTTTCGGCGATGCCTACGGCGGGCTACGCCTTCCTTTTTCTCATTGGTTTTTGATAAAAATAAGATTACGTTCTTCAGGGCAGTCCTTAGAAGTTCTTCTCTATGGCTTTTGCTTTTAGGATTTCTCATTAACTTTCCCTTACGGCGTAGTCCTTTGTACTGTCGCCGCCAGTGAGTCAATTGCTGGGTTAAGAACTGCAAAAATTCCTGCATTTTCATTATTTCTGCCTGTAATTGCCTACTTTGATAGCTCAAAAAAAGACAATCATCAGAGAAGTTTGATCTGCTACTATTGCAACTAGGCCGGCGCAAGCTAATTCGTAATTCGTAATTATTGTTAACGCGACCGAATCACACGAGGAGCTGCGTAAACTGAAAGTAAAGCCATGTCACATCCCTTGTCTGTTAACTCCTTGGGATTTAGGGCGATATCATACACTCCTGACCATACTGCCACAAATGCATCGGTCAATTCTAACATTTGGGAAAAGCTAGTTAGTCCCCATACTGGAGAATTGCTTTGCAAGAGTGAGACTTGCCAATTTACAGGAATTGAGCCTATACCGTTATATGCTCCCGATAAAGCACCAGTAATTGCACCTGTAGCCTGTCTTACAAATGTAGAATTACCATCGTGAGTAGCCCGCAAAACTGCAAGGCGAAAGTCTTCTAAGGTACTCAAAAAGCAGTAAAATGCCATAGCAATAGTGTTACTGAGTTTTTCTTCTCTAGCAAACTCAGCTTGCGCCTTTGATAATCCCGTCCCTTGCTCTAATAAATTCTGGACTTTTAATAATTTTTTCGGTATTGATGTCGGCGTTTCACCGAGAAAAGCAATTGTTTGGGGAATGAGGGTAAGAGGGTTAAGTTTTTCAGTTAGGGCAAGAGCGATCGCATAAGCTACCGCTAATGTTCCATCCCTTACTACTGGGTCATCTTCCCAGATTTTGAGTACGCGCAGCAAGTTTTGCCGCAGCTTAATCGGATTTTCGTGAAAAAAAAGTGCTACTGGTAATGTGGCAATAATTATTTTTATTGATATATCATCAGCTGCTGCTAAATGAAGCGATTCTTGTTGCTGACGCGCTATCCAATCATCTAAATCTAATCTACCCAACGAAATTAAACTCTCAGTTCCCAGAATCGCCATTCTGCCCAAATCTGGGTAATTCTGAGACTGAATACCAGCAGGGGCTAAACTTCCGCCCAGAAATGCTCCGAGGAAAGTACCTCTAAACCGACTTACAGGAGAGTAACGCATACAATTTTGGATTTTGGGTCGCACCTTTGGTGCGCTTCCAGCGTAACTTAGATTTTGGATTGAATAATTTAACCCAAAATCCAAAATATCAAATCTAAAATTGAGTTATTTTTAATCTTTTCTTAAATGATTTACTAAAGCTTGTAAACCCAACAAGTAACTTTGAACACCAAAACCACTTATTTGCCCGATCGCAACTGGGGCGATGTATGAATGATGGCGAAAATCTTCCCGGCGGTATATATTACTCAGATGTACTTCGACTGTGGGCAAATTAACAGCCGCGATCGCATCTCGCAATGCCACACTTGTGTGAGTATACGCCCCTGCATTAATCAAAATCCCCTGATGTTGTCCTAGTGCCTCATGAATAGTATCTACTAAAATTCCTTCATGATTTGACTGCAAAGGAAAAACCTTCGCCTGTAACTTTAATCCTTCTTCCTCTAACAGGCGATTAATTTCAGCTAGCGTCAACGAACCATAAATTCCTGGTTCTCGCTGTCCTAGCAAATTTAAGTTTGGCCCATGCAGCACCAGAATGCTTAAGGATTGTGATGTCGAGTTCAGCACTTTGGGTTTAATGGCGACGACGCGAGCGATCGTTCACAGGAATCGGAATCAGTTCCGGTTCCGGTTCAGCCTCTGGCCCTAACAGACTTTCAATTAGCCTGCGAGCTAATTCCTTAAGCTTTTCCAGCACCTTTTCTATATAGTCCATGAACTGACGGCTCCTGAGATACTACCTCAATTTTTGATTAACAGGTACGCAGAAATTGGCATATTTTCGCACCTCTGGCTTCCAACCGGGCTGATACACAATCCCGTGTTTGGGACATAAGCCACTTCTAAAATTTGGCGTTGTGTTTTCCCTTACTTTTTAGAGTATCACACTTGCACCTACTGAACTGCATCCTATCAAGGATGGATATCATGGGTCAAGAGTTAAGCATCGGACTTTAGACTCTTGACTTGCAATTAACCTTCTGCCTTCTTTTTCTTCGCAGCCGTCGTTGATTTAGCAGTTGACTTAGATTTGGAACTCGCTGATTTAGTTGTTTTGCGAGTCGATTTCGCGGTCGATGCCTTAGCTGCCAACAGGTTCAGCGCTTCAGCCAGGGTTATATCCTCTACCGTTTGACCTTCTGGAATACTTACATTAGTTTTGCCATGCTTGATGTAAGGCCCATAAGGCCCATCGTAAATATTAATTGTTTCTTCATCATCTGGATGTGTACCCAATTCCCGTAAGGCTGCCTTGGACTTGCTGTTGGTGGAACTGCGTCCCTTTTTCGGTTCGGACAATAATTCCAATGCACGCTCTAGGGTAATTGTCAATACATTGTCAGCAGCTTTCAATGAACGGTAGTCTTTCCCTTCCTTACCCTGGTCATGAACCACATAAGGGCCAAAGCGCCCTAAACTTGCTTGGATTTTGGCTCCGGTGACTGGATGAACTCCCAATGTCCGGGGTAGTGCCAACAGACCAACAGCCATTTCCAGAGTAACGGTTTCTGGGGTGACACCCTTGAGTAGAGAAGCTTGTTTGGGTTTGGGGTTTTCGTCGGTTTTATCACCCAATTGGACATAAGGCCCATAAGCACCAATTTTCACATAAATCGGTTCGCCAGTTTCGGGATGCCTACCTACCTGGTCAGGGCCTGTGATTTTTTGTCGCAGCAATACTTCTACCTGTTTGGGGTCGAGGTCGGCTGGTGTCAGGTCTTTGGGGATTGAGGCGGTGATAACTCCCTCACCATTTTCGACTTCAATGTAGGGGCCATATTTCCCAATGCGGACTTTGGCATCTAGATTCTCTAGTTCTACAGTCCTAGCTTTGGTGGCATCAATTTGACTTTCCCTTTCTCTTACCAGGGTTTCCAGCCCTTTTTCTCCGAGATAGAATTGCTGCAAGTAGGGTAGCCATTTCGCTTCACCTGTAGAAATGTCATCAAGGGTTTGCTCCATCTTCGAGGTAAAACTAGGATCAACGATGTCTGGGAAATGTTTTTCCAGTAAATCGGTGACGGCGAAAGCGGTGAAGGTGGGAATAAGAGCGTTACTCACCAAATGGGCATAACCTTTGTCGATGATTGTGCCAATGATACTGGCGTAAGTACTGGGACGACCGATACCTTCACTTTCTAAGGTTTTCACCAAAGAAGCTTCGGTGTATCTAGCTGGCGGCTGAGTTTCGTGTCCAACTGCTTCTAAGTCTGTACAACTTGGATGATCTCCTACTTTCAGATTCGGCAAAATTACTTCTTGGTCTTCCAGTGCTGCTTCTGGGTCATCTGAGCCTTCGACGTAGGCGCGTAAGTATCCAGGAAATTCAATCCGTTTGCCAGAAGAACGGAATCCCGCATCCTCGACTTGTAATTGCACGCTAATTTGAGTTTGGCGGGAATCGGCCATTTGACAGGCAACAGTCCGCTTCCAAATCAAATCGTAAACGGCAAGTTCTCGACCGCCCAAACCAGTTTCTTGAGGGGTGCGGAAGGTGCTACCTGCTGGACGAATTGCTTCGTGTGCCTCTTGTGCGCCTTTAGATTTGGTAGTGTATTGCCGGGGTTGAGGACTGAGATATTGTTGACCGTAAAGTTTTTCTACAGAACTTCGAGCAGCTGCGATCGCTTGATCTGACAAATGCACCGAATCTGTCCGCATATAGGTAATATACCCTTGTTCGTACAAATTCTGGGCAACCCGCATTGTGTCACGGGCTGAGAGGCGCAATTTCCGGTTAGATTCTTGTTGCAGCGTCGAGGTGGTAAACGGTGGCGACGGCTTGCGCGTCACTGGGCGTTCTTCCATCTCGGTAACACTCCAGGTTTTCCCAGTTAGGCGTTCCTTGAGGGCTACCGCTTGGTCTTCGTTGAGTAACAAGACATTGCGACCTGCGATAATTTGTCCAGTCGTTGCGTCAAAATCACTGCCGTTAGCAATTTTGGTTCCTGCTAATGTTACCAACTGGGCTGCAAAAGGAGTTTTTTCCTTTGACAAACTGGCTTTCAAATCCCAGTACGTACCCTCATGGAAAGCCCGGCGTTGGCGTTCCCTAGTAACTAAAAGCCGCACAGCCACAGATTGCACCCGCCCAGCAGATAATCCCCAGGCGATCTTTTTCCACAGCAGGGGAGACAGGGTATAGCCCACAAGTCGATCTAAAATCCGCCGCGTTTCTTGGGCGCGAACCAACTGCTCATCAATTTGGCGGCAGTCTTTTAGAGCTTTTTTGATTGCCTCTTGGGTAATTTCGTGAAATACCATCCGCTTAGTCGGAACTTTTGGCTTCAGCAATTGGAATAAATGCCAACTAATGCTTTCACCTTCCCGGTCTTCGTCCGTTGCCAGAATTAGTTCATCTACATCTTTAAGGGCTTCTTTAAGCTGGGTGACAATTTTCTTTTTGTCTTTTGGGACAACATATACCGGTTCAAAGTCGGCGTCCACATTTACCCCTAGCTGCGCCCATGTTTCCCCCTTGACGGCAGCAGGAATTTCACTAGCCGACTGGGGTAAGTCACGCACATGACCCATAGACGCTTCCACCCGATAGCCTGCTGGCAGGTAGTTGCGAATGGTACGAGCTTTGGTTGGAGATTCGACGATGACGAGGGTTGACATGGAAATTTTAATAAAAAGAAGAGCTACTAAGCTAAACAGTCAAATTGAGGTAATTTTTGCAAATTGTCAAGATAAAAGGTCGCGCTTAGGGCGGTGATTTAATCCTCACATAAACTGTCTGCTTGGGAGAAAATCCCCTGAACTTATGGCCCAGTCTGTCCCAAAGGATAGAAGAGGCTACGCTGGGTGTGAATTTCCAGCTATTTCAATCTTTAACTTATCTAACGCATAATTGGCGACTACAGTTTTAAAATTTGGGAATTGGGAATGGGGAATAGAAGCAGGGGGAGCAGGGGAAGCAGGGGAAGAATAAATATTGAATTGACCTATGCATAATGCCCCAATCCTTAAGAGCTTGTGCCAAAATTAAACCAAACTAGAGAGTAAAAGCGAAGTAGGGTTTGTACCCATGTCAGGAAAGCAAAACCATGCAACCGATTCGACAAGGTGATGTAATTTTACTGCCTGTACAGCAAATTGAAGGACAAAAAATACCTCACTTAACTTTGGCAGAAGGCGAAGTCACGGGGCACAAGCATCGCATTACTGAGGGAAACGCCGAATTATACGAGAAAGATAGCACACTTTATTTACGTGTGTTTTCAGAGTCGGCATTACTAGCTCATGAAGAGCATAAAGCTATTTCTATTCCCCAAGGTGACTGGATGGTGAAAATTCAACGGGAATATGAGCCTGAAGGTTGGCGTTATGTCGCTGATTGAAAATTTAACGCCTGAAGAAGAGGCTTTGATTCCAGTGTATCGGGAAAAGTGGCAGAAAATTGCGCTTTCGACCGAGCGGATTGATCGTGAAAAAGCTGCGGAAGTTGTCAAAGCTGCATATACAGCTATCAATAAACAAGATCCGGAAATTATTTTTTGTGAAAGTCCTTATGCTGGTTTAAAAATTATTTATCAACACCTACCTAATTTAAGTTTTAATAATCTAGAGTTTCTAAGTTTAAATGATAAGCTTTGCGGTTATATTACGGCAAGTTTAACTAATAAAGATAGAGAATTTTCATATCAAATAAATACTCAGATTTTTGAAAAGTTAACTGTTATTGAACCAAGCTTTAGTCCACGAGAATATGTATTAGAAGATAAATTCCCAAATCAGCCTAAATTCAATATATATTTAGGAGATCGTCTCTGGTTAAATTTACAAAAGTTGGCGAATCGTTGTTGTCGTGTGGATTTTTACATTTCTGTATTAAATTATTCTTACAGCAAAAAAAGATGGGAAACTTTACAGTCTTTATCAAGGTTTTGTGGTTGGATTTCTCCATTTGAAAAATTTTGTATAGTATGCGATCGCCCCCTTCACCTGCGCTTCGACAATCAAAATCGCCTCCACGCTGAAGGCGAACCCGCTATTGAATTTACTGATGGATATAGCCTCTACTCCTACCACGGTGTAACCTTGCCTGAACAATACGGTAAAATCCACCCGCAGCAATGGCAATCTCAATGGCTTTTAACAGAAGAAAATGCCGAACTACGCCGAGTACTAATTCAAGGTATTGGTTATGCCAGAATTTGCCAAGAATTACAAGCTATTGAATTAGATTTTTGGAAAGAATACACGCTATTAAAAATAGATAATGATGTAGATGAAGAACCAATTTACTTATTAAAAATGACTTGCTCCAGTACAGGGTTTATTCACGCCTTGCGAGTCCCACCAAATATGAAATCAGCGCGTGAGGCAATTCGCTGGGTAAATTGGGGCGTAAATCCAGAAGAATTTGCTGTGCAAACATAATTGCTTAAAGGACTTCCCCATTTAGAAATCGTTCAAATAGGTAAAAATTCTTAATTAGTAAAAATGATTTACACGCTAACACCTGAGCAAGAGGCTTTGGTCGAATCTTTTGGGCAAGGGCTTCTAAGCGATCGCTCTAATTCATATTTCTATTCTGCAACGCCCACTTTAGTACTCAAAATAATTACTCGTCATCCGTTGATGAAATCTAAATTGCTCAATTATAAATAATAAATCAATCTAGAAATCATACAATTTTTCTCGAAAACTTTATTTCAATATAGTCTGATGTCTAAAGTTAGTAAAATGCTGATTTTACATTCCCGTTTTTATTAATTTGGCAAAAGTAGTTAGACCATCCTGTTATTACCGGATTTAGTTGGCTGATTAACGCCACTTGTGGCGCTGCTTTATGGTCGTCGATGATACTTGCTACTCGGGCGTAATGTATCTTTTGCTTTTCCTTGCTTGGGGTGATGATTGTCTTGAAACCTTGTTTTGAGTCGTATTTACTCACCTTCCACTGTCTTATGTTAAAACCAAGGAAGTTAAAACCTGGTTTTTCTGACCCATACTCATTTAGGGTGTGGGTTAGACGTGTTTTGTCAGGTTTCAATTCAAGACCCATGTCTATTAACCATTCAGAGATTATCTCCCTGCATCTTTGGACAACGGTTATGTCTTTATGGAGAATCACAAAGTCATCGGCGTATCGGACTAAGGTTAGGCTTTTGCATTTTACTTGCCAGCTTACTTGCCCTTTACCTGTTGATTTTTTCATATCTAAGGTTTTGGCAAATTTCTTAATTCGTTCTTCCATCCCGTGAAGGGCAATATTTGCCAGTAATGGAGAAATGACCCCGCCCTGTGGCGTACCCTCAGATGTTGGAAACAACTGCTTACCGTCCATCACCCCCGCTTTTAACCATGCTCTAATTTGTCGGCGTATGGTGGGAGATGTATTTAATTTTCTTAGCAGTGCTTCATGGTCGATGCGGTCGAAGCATTTTGCGATGTCGGCATCAAGCACATATTTACTTTTCTGATTAATCGTATTAAATATGGCTTCAATTGCATCGTGACATGAGCGCCCAGGTCTGAACCCGTATGAGTTAGGTTCAAATCGCGCTTCCCATTCAGGCTCCAATGCCAGTTTGAACAGCGCTTGCAAGGCTCGGTCGTTCATTACGAGAATTCCCAGAGGTCGTTTCTCATCCGTTCCTGGCTTGGGAATCCAAACCCGTCTTGTCGGTTTTACCTTTGAGTTGGGTTTTAATTTGGCAACCAGTTCTAAACGTGCTTCTGGGGATAGTGACTTAACACCGTCCACTCCTGCCGTCTTTTTACCTTGGTTATCTTGTGTTACCCGACGAACCGATAAACACTTTGCTGCCCAGGAATTCATCAGCGTCTTTTGGAGTCTGCGAAATGCTTTGACATCACCACGACGAGATGCTTTGTAAATTCGTTTTTGCAACTTAAAAACACGTCTTTCTAACTTACGCCAGTTGATGTGTTTCCATTCCACCATCGATTCATTGTCCCTTACCTTCTTGATTCGGTTGGTCTTCAGAGGAATAAAACCGTTTTTAGTTTGTCAACTTGAGAATGTAAAGATGTTTTTATAGTACCAATCACAAGATCATCGTTATTAGTTTGACCATGTTTGGTTAATCAAAACAGGTTTCTGTTGAGGCATCAACTGTTTGCCAAATTTGGCGTAGAGAGCCGGAATAACTAATAAAGTCAAAGCTGTAGATGTAAATAAACCGCCCAAAACTACAATTGCCAAGGGTTGTAGAATTTCGTTGCCGGCTCCACTGGCGATCGCCAAAGGCAGCATCCCTAGCGCAGAAGTGAGTGCAGTCATCAGAATGGCATTAACTCGTTCTAGAGAACCGTTGATAATTACATCTTTGAGGGGCATTCCCTGAGCAAACTTATTGTTGTAGTTGTCTACCAACAACAAGCCATTGCGGACGGCAACGCCAAATAGGGTAATGAATCCAATTAAAGAAGCGATCGAAATCACGCCGCCACTCAAAGCAATGGAGATAATACCACCCACTAAAGCCAAAGGCAGATTGAGCATGATGGCGATTGTCGCGGAAAGTGATTTAACGGAGAAGAACATCAACACAGCAATCACAATCGCTGCCAAGATACTAAATACCAGGAGATTATTAGTAGCACGTTGCTCCGATTCAAACTGTCCGCCGTACTGGATGAAGTAGCCATTAGGGAGTTTGATTTTCTGTTTAATTTGGGATTGAATATCGCTGACAACACTTCCCAAATCGCGATCGGCAACGTTTGCCGAAACGACAATCAGCCGTGACACATCTTCCCGATTCACAACATTCGCTCCCATACCGTAGTCTACTTTGGCTACAGCACCCAGCTGGATAGTTTGACCAGTTGGGGTAGTAATGGGAATAGCGCGAATGGCATTTAAACTATTGCGGGCTTTCTCTGTCAAGGAGATAGAAATATCAATAAGCTGCTGATTTTCTGCCACTTGCGACACTACACGACCATTTAAAGCAGTTTCCACCACGTTTGACAACTGCTCCATACTCAATCCATAGGTTGCGGCAGCCGCGCGATCATAATGGATTTGTACCTGACGAATGGGTAGTTGGGGTTCAAGCTGCAAATCTACAACGCCAGCGATGGGCTGAATCACATCTCGCACTTGTTCGCCAATCTTTCGCAGTTCTGTTAAATCCGGGCCAAAGATTTTCACAGCGATCGCACTTCTCACCCCCGACAGCACTTCATCCATGCGGTGAGAAATAAATCCACCAATGTTAGATGCTACACCAGGCAGTTTATTAAACTCTTGCCGCAATTGTTTAATACTGCCTTCGCGGTCTTGGAGGGCGCGATCGCTCAGTTCTACATCCACATGAGCCATACTCACTCCCGCCCCATCTGCATCCCCTGGAGTGCGTCCTGCCCGTACTTGCACCCACTCATACAAAGGATTATCTTTAAGCGCACTAGACAGTGCTATCCCAGCCCGATTGGTCATATCGAGGGAAACACCCGGAAATAAAACCATTGAATTGACCAATGATTTCTCCTGAAATTCGGGCAGAAACACTCGTCCGAGGGAGGGAATGATCGCAAAAGCAGCAACCAAGGTTGCAAGTGCTACACCCAGAATAATTTGGGGCGATCGCAACGATAGATTTAACAATGGACGATATAACCGTTCTGCCCAACGGGAAATGAATGTACCTTCTTGCGGTAGGGTTTGGTTGGCTAGCAGAATTGCACACAGGGCAGGCGAAAGGGTCATGGCCACCAAAGTAGACGCACAGATTGAGAGCAAATACGCAAAACCCATCGGTGCAAAAATATTGCCCTCAACACCTGTCAAACTAAAAATTGGTGCAAACACGACCACAATGATCACTGTGGAAAAAATCACGGCTAACCGCACCTGTACAGAGGTGTCATACACCACCTGAAAGGGATGCTTCGGGTTGCCCTGCGCCTGATTGGTTCGCAGTCCGCGATAGCAGTTCTCCATGTCCACGATTGAGTCATCCACAACTGAACCAATGGCTACGACTAAACCGCCCAAGGTCATAGTGTTAATGCCCAAGCCAAAAGCTTTCATGAACATTAAGCCAATCAACAGTGACAGAGGAATGGCACTCAGAGTAATTACGGCGGTACGCCAATTCATCAAAAATAACAGCATAATCACCGACACGATGATGATGCCTTGAATCAGGGAACTGCTGACATTGGCAATGGCAGTATCAATAAAGTTAGACTGCCGGAATGTTCGTTTCACTTGCACATCAGGGGGAAATGTCGCCTGCAAAGATTGCAGCACCGCTTCTACTGCTTTTGTCACGGTGGGAGTATCAACATCAGGCTGTTTGTTAATCATCATTACCACAGCCGGTTGCCCATTAAAACTAGCATCTCCCCGCTTCAGTGCTGCACCCGTTTGTACTTGCGCCACATCTTTGAGCAAAATCGGTTTGCCATCTTGTACCTTCACCACGGATTGCTGCAAGTCTGCAATTGATTTTACCTGCCCAATACCGCGCACCAAAAGTTCTTGACCGCCGCCAATCAAGAATCCACCAGGAGCGTTAGAATTTGCGCCTTTGGTAGCATTGGTAATTTCGGTCAGCGAAACATTGAGCGATCGCAATTTTTCTGGATCAACTAGCACCTGTTCCTGTCGTTCATCCCCACCGTAAACGGTGACTTGGGTGACTCCCGGCACAGACAACATTTGGTTGCTCAGGGTGCTATCCACCAGACGGCGCAAATCCATTAGCGAGGTTTTCCCCTGCCCATTCACCGTAAAGGCATACTGTAAAATCGTACCCAACGGCGATGCTAACGGTGAAATTTCTGGCGGATGCACCCCTTCAGGTAACTGATTTGTCACCTGCTGGAGTCGTTCTGTCACTGATTGCCGCGCTTTATAAATGTCGGCATCCTGGTCAAACACCACCTG
Source organism: Nostoc sp. UHCC 0252 (assembly GCF_034931145.1). Taxonomy (NCBI): domain Bacteria; kingdom Bacillati; phylum Cyanobacteriota; class Cyanophyceae; order Nostocales; family Nostocaceae; genus Nostoc; species Nostoc sp. UHCC 0252. The sequence continues at coordinate 117,386 of NZ_JAYGHE010000016.1, forward strand.
CACCATCGATAGCCCGACTTTGGAGGAAGAACGCACCGTAGTCACCCCTGGCAAACCATTCACCGCGCTTTCAATTGGCACGGTAATTTGTGATTCCACTTCCTCTGGAGCTAGTCCAGTTGCTTCGGTATGAATATCCACTTGGGGGGGCGCAAATTCAGGAAACACGTCCAGTGGCATCTGTGTGACAGTGAACACTCCCCACGCCGTCACTAGAATCGCACAGATAACTATAAACCAACGCTGAGTAATTGAGTTTTTGAGAATCTGATTGAGAATGGAGTTCAACATCTCAATTAAACGCCTCCCTTGTTCTTGCGATTGCCAGCGATAACAGCGATCGCTCCGCCCACAAGTACGACTCCACCACCAACTCCTGCTAAGATACCCATCGGGAATCCGCCCGATGATTGCTGAGTTGTTTCACCAGCCTGTGAGACGAGATTACCGCTAGCATCATGGCTATGAGGTATTCCTTTAGCATCTGCCTGAGCATGGGCTGCATCAGTTTTAGGAGTGGCACTCGCGGCTGGACTGGGTGCTGTATCGGCGGTTTGGCTGTTGGGAGTGGCGATCGCTGCTGGACTGGGTACTGTATCGGCGGTTTGAGTTTTACGCGATTCAGCATAGAGCGACAAACTACCTTGAGTAACGAGCTTTTCCCCAATTGACAATCCTTTGGTCACTTGGATCAGTTCGCCTTTGGTCGCGCCAGTTGTAATTTCCACTGGCTCATAAAAATTCTCATACTGCACAAAAACTAGCTGCTTGCCATCAGCATCAACTAATGCCGTCACCGGAATCATCACAGCAGATCCAGATTTAGCAGAGGAGGCGATCGGCGTGACAACAATACCTAAAAGTTGATCTGTTTGAGCATTGACTTTCACGCGATTAATGCCGTCCGTTGCCTGAAATTCATCACCATGTCCAGTGTGAGCAAATACAGCTGTGGGCGCACTAATAATTAAACTGGCTGCCAGAATGGAACTCGCTAGCATAAAAGGTTTCATAATCACTCCTCACAATGGATACTGAATTAAACAAAAGTTCTCCATAGGTCAGATGAAATCCAGGTGAAATTGCAGATGTTTTTGTAAAATCAGAGCTTCATGGTTGATTTCCCTGAAGTGATGCGAATTTTACTGGTGGAAGTGAATAACCCATTTAAGAAGGTTGTTTATAAGGAAAGATTCCGCTACAATGCCGGCTTTGGGGATTAAACAGAACAGTTCGGTATAAACACCTTATAGAACTTATAGAAGGGGATTATATGGAAGCATTCGGTATAGTAAATAGTTGGGCAGCTTTAGGTTATCGGCAAGCAGATCCATGATGCCGTTGAAAAGCAAAGAAACCTCCTCTCAAAGGACGGCATGAAGAACTTTTGAAAATCATGGCTGTTCACCTTAAGACTTAAGGTGGTAATCTAAGCTACTTATAGTCATCACGGATGAGTGCAATGTCGACAGCCAATCAACTTTCCTTGGATTTAGATAGCAATAATGAGTCTGACAGTATTAGTGAGCGAGTAAAATACAGTCCTATTCACGTTTCTGAGTCCACATTCCTAGCGGGACTATCTGTTCACATTCACAGATGGTTCAGATTAACTCCTAGTTTTGCTCCTGATCTTGTTCGCGAGATGCTTCATGAGCTGAATGCGGAGATAGGAGATTATATTCTTGATCCTTTTTCTGGGGCAGGAACAACAGCTATTGAATCAGCCCTAGAAGGTTTTGATTCTTTAGGATTTGAAATTAATCCATTTTTGTACTTCGTAAATCGTACTTCTCTAAACTGGAGCCTTGATACAGAATCATTACAATTGCATCTGTCAAGAATTCTTAACGATTTCTACGATTCACGTGAGAAAGCTTCTTTTGAGACTTTAGAAGAGTTTGGCTATAAAATTCCTCCCATCCATAATCCAACACGGTGGTGGCGACCAGATATATTAAAGGATTTACTTGCTCTAAAGCAGTGTATCTACAAAATTAAAAACCAAAATGAGTGTGATTTTTTTCGGCTAGCACTTGCTGGGGTGCTGGTTCCTGACTTAACAAATGTGACTCTTGGACGGTTACAGCTTCATTTCATAAATCGTGATAATGATGAGATTGATGTGGCAGAGATTTTTACTAAACATACTCAGCAAATGATCAAAGACTTGTGCAGCGTTCAAAAATTACCTAGGCTTGGGAGTTCAAAAGTTTTTCTTCAAAACTCAACTAATTTATCTAACGTAAATCTACACAAAAAAGTTGATTGCGTCATAACTTCACCTCCCTACCCAAACCGCTATAGCTACGTTTGGAATACCAGACCACATCTCTATATGTTAGATTTCATCTCGGCTGCTAAGGAAGCATCCTCAATAGACAAAGAAACTATAGGAGGAACTTGGGGTACTGCAACTTCTGAGTTATCGAAAGGCGTATTTCCTCCACTCAATAAAGCAGTAGAAGAAGCTGTCGGTTCGACCATATCTGCTATACGTGAGCAAGACAATCTAATGGCAAATTATGCCGTTCACTATTTCAACCGCTTAACAGCACATTTAATAGAGCTAGAGCGCATAAGTTCTCCAAATCTGCGTATTGCTTATGTTGTTGGAAACTCATGGCTTAAGGGAGTGTACATTGAAACTGATGTAATTCTTGCTGAGATACTAGATCGCTTAAAATTGGGTTATACAATCAACTCAGTTCATCGATTCAGGAAACGTAATAGCGGCAAGGAGCTTTTCGAGTCAATTGTATATGCATCGAAAAGCTAACCCCTTATATTTCAACGTTTTGAAAAGCCTCCGATGTGAATATACTTTTCATAACTCTTTGAACCTCATTATGAATTTCCTCTTTCACCTCTGGTTCATCCATGAACTTTAGGAAATCAATGCCAAAAAGTTCTGAAGTAAACTGTGAAGCTTGTTCCCCTTGGAGAAAATACCATCCGGCGCGAGTAAGACGATTAATTGCATCATCTCTTGGGCTAATTGCGCTGTAGATTAAGTATATGGGAAATAAATTAGCTGCCTTGAGATGCCCAACCATAGAAATGTCTTTTCTCAATCGAGCACTGTCATTTGGATTGAAGTTATATCTTATTTCAATGCCTGCACCATCAGTTCCCGAGTCAGAAAAACCAAATTTTTGTAGTGTTGTACGAACATGGTTCTCATCATTGCTAGATACCGAGGAAAACCTCAGTCCGATATCTAATTCTAAGCCGTCAAACTTTTCTGCGACCTGTTCTGGAGTTATGTTGAACCGAGCTGATGCAACAAAACGAGGAAGTTTATCGTAAATTTCCCCTAAACGCCTTCCAACACTAATGCTCATACGCCCAATTAAACGAACCAGAACATATTCAGGACAATCGAGAGCAAACTTCGAGTAAACAGGGTCAGTTTTGAGATTTTGGAGTTCTCGTTGATAATTTTGGGCGCTGAAGTCGTTCTGGATCTTTGCCTCCCATCCTTGAATATGGGATTTAAGAATATTCAGAAAACGTTGTTCAACAACATTTGGAGGAGTTTCCGCGTTACTCATTACTGTCGTTCGCCTGAAGTAAAGTAGCAGGGTCGACACCAAGAGCCAAGGCTAGTTTTTCAATATTGCCAATACTGATGTTGCGCTCGCCTCTTTCAACTGCACCAACATAAGTCCGATGTAGACCTGCTCGATGAGCCAGTTCTTCCTGGGACAAGCCACGTTCAAGCCGGATGCATCGAAGATTTTTGGAAAAGATAGTAATTAACGACCCCATATAACTTTGATATAGGGAAGATGACAATAAGTCGACAGACAATAAGTAGCATCACTATTTCTAGCCTTATAGTCTTATTTCAAGGTAATTGCCAAGCAGCCCAACAACCCCCTTGCAACGGACGGAATAGAGATATAGGGCGTGTCATCAATTGAGCCAAATGACAGAAGCTGTTCATGAGCGATCGCCCACTATGGATGAAAGAAACCATTCTGTTTTCTTAGGAGAGGGATATGCCACGATAGTCCGTAA